>JAAEQG010000309.1 GCA_024231775.1 bacterium | reverse complement strand
GGTCGCCTCGGTCAGGACTTGGTCCTCGTCGTAGTTCTTGGGCCACCCGCCATTGTCACGCTGGTAGAGCAGCATGATCTCGGCGACCCGAACCGCCTCAGTCGGCGCCGCGGCGCGGACCGCCTGGGTGAGCAGAAGCGTTGAGAGAATCATCATGGCCCCAAGTTGTTTCGTCTCGACTCTCACCGATCGCACCGTCCTTTCCATGTTGCGTTCGTGGGCTCGACCTGTCGCCAGGGCCTGCATAACCGGTATTCTACCTTTGTTGGGGAGGTACTTCACGCCGATTCCGCCCCAAAGCGCGCACCCCCACACAGCCTGGAGGAGGGAGAGGAATTGCGACTGTGTGGGGCGGTTAAGTACGATCGTGCCAGGCAATGGCGGAGAAACTGGGCAGGCAGTCTATGAACTGCAGAAACAAAGGCGGGCACCGTCTCCGTCATTTTCATCACCCGTCGGAAGAAGAGTCCATTCTTCCGCAACGGTGCCCACAGCCCTTCCTTGAGCGAATGGTACCTATTGTAGGACCAAAGCGTTCTGTGTCAATTAGGATAATTGCGTATATTGTGTCGTTAATTCCGATGATGCGGATTCGCTTGTGGCGCTGTCTGTCGGGCATCTGCAGGGTTGATCTTGCCCGGTCAGTGCGGTACGATGCCGCACCATGCTGACTTTGATCAATGTCAATCGAATGCGTCCGGCGATCGCGCCGATCGGGTTGGAGTACGTCGCCGAGGCGGCGCTGCAACAGGGGATCGAGGTCGAGGTGCTGGACCTGGGACTCTGCGATGCGCCGGAGGTGGCCCTGCAGGCGTACTTCGCCGATCACAGCCCGACGTTGATCGGGCTGTCGTTTCGCAACGTGGACGACTGCTTCTGGCCCAGCGCGCAATGGTTCGTTCCTGAGCTGGCGGATCTCGTGGGGCGCTTGCGGTCTCTCAGCGCCGCGCCCATCGTTCTGGGTGGCGTGGGATTCTCGATCTTCGCCGACCGGATCGTGGAGTGTACGGGAGCGGATTTCGGCATCCATGGCGATGGTGAGCGGGCGGTGGTGGCGCTGTATCGCCAACTGCAGAACGGGAAGGCCTTCGAGCAGGTCGAGGGTCTGCTCTGGCGCCGGGAG
>JAAEQG010000308.1 GCA_024231775.1 bacterium | reverse complement strand
GGTCGACGGCATAGACTTTGTAGCGCGGATGGCTGTGATAGGTGACGTTGGGATCGGTCTGTGCGGTTTCCGGGGTGATGAGCTCGCAGGTTGGCGTCAACAGTTGCACTCGGACTCGTTCTTCATCAAAGGTATCCCAGTCCACCACAAATGCCGCCTTCGTGTCATAAGGCGTGATCACGACCTGGGGTCGGACTTCGGATGCGGCGGCCCTCAGGAGACCGCCCGGATCAGCGGGTATTTCCAGATTCAAGCCTTCGGTGACCGCTTCACGAAAGGCTTTGGCCAGGTCATCGACGTCATCGACGTCATTGATTCCGGCATTCAGGGCGATCCCGCCCGACTTACAGGCCAGCGTTTCCAAAAGATCATGGTCGACTTCAAACGGCGTGCCGGTTTCGTCACCATAGGCGACGGTGATGACTCCGATTTCCTTGTCCATGAACGATTGACCTGCGGCCGCGGTCCCCGGGTCAGGACAGCTGACGCCTCCTTCGGCCGTCCGGTAGAACTCCGGGGGATCGGGTGGCCCGCTGTTGTGGGCTCCGTCGGACATCAAGACCATCCAGCGCCGGTTGTACTCGATCGCTTCGGAAGTGTTCTCGAAGTTGCCCAGGGTCGTCGAGCCGATGACGTAGGCGATGCCCTGGCCCATCGAGGTCGCGCCACCGCCGGGTGAGGGGGTATGGTCATCCAAACTGCCTTGCGCGGCGGTGATTTCAGCGCTCTCGATATTCGTGGGGGCATGAAAGTCCGCCGCGCTCACCGCGGGTGACGGCGGATACTCGGGTTGCGTGATGTCGGGAAACATGCTCACCCCAAAGCGACCCACGCCGGCACCAAAGGTCGCCAGCAAGGTGAGAAATTGATCGGCCGCCACCTTAAGGCGACCCCAGCGCGATTCGTTCGGATTGGCGGGGATGTTTTCGGGCTCGGGTCCGTTAGCGGCAGGGAGGTAGGGCATGCTGCCCGAGGTGTCCAACAAGAGCATCACCTCCAGCCGGCCCCGCGTAGCGCTCAGGGTCACCTGC
>JAAEQG010000307.1 GCA_024231775.1 bacterium | reverse complement strand
GATCTGGTGGTCAGTATGGGGGCTTGTGCATGCACCGGTGGGGTCTTCGATACCTATGCGGTGGTGCAGGGTGTCGATCAGTTTCTTCCGGTGGATGTATACGTTCCAGGTTGTCCGCCTCGTCCGGAGACGCTGCTGGAAGGCCTGATGGCGGTCCAGCGGATCGTGGACGAGGAGGGGGTGACCCCCAGCGAGCAGCGCGGGGCTGGGCTGCGGATGACCGTCGCACCCCCAACGGACTCGGAGCTTGTGCAGGTGGAAGCTGATTCTGCCGGTAAGGAGCGCAGCTAGCGATGTTCTCGGGTTCAGGTTTTGAGGAGATCCACGCCGGGCTGCAGGGTAGCTTTGGCGATGTCGATTTCGCACCGGCTCCGCTGATGGAGGGCGAGGGCGGTCCTCGCCAGATGTGCATCCGCGTGCCCGCGGAGCGGTTGCTGGAGGTGATGCGCTTCCTGCGGGTCGATTCCGCATGCAGGTTTGATCGACTTAGCGATCTGAACGGAGTCGATTACCTGAACTTCCCGGAGGCGACTGATCGCTTTGCAGTTACGTACACGCTGCACTCGACCAAGCTGGGCCATTGGCTTTGGGTCAAGTGTTTCGTGAACGATCCTGCTCCGACGGTGCCGTCGGTGGTGGGGATCTGGCTAGCGGCGGACTGGCAGGAGCGCGAGGTCTGGGATCTGTTGGGCATCCGGTTCGAGGGCCATCCCGACCTGCGCCGAATCATGACTTGGGAGGGGTTCGCCGCCCACCCACTGCGGAAGGACTATCCGTTGCGCGGGCGCGGCGAGCGGGAGGATTTCAAGGTGGTCGCACGCGACGACGCGTAGAGAGTTCCCCAGGTGTATTCTTGAACTCGGAACTCGGAACTCGAAACTCGGAACTGGATTTCATGGCAACGTTGCCGTACACCCCCCAGCCGGCGACCTATGAACCCGAAGAGCCGGGTAGCGACCGATGGTGTCTAAACCTCGGACCGCAGCACCCCGCCACCCATACGACCCTGCGCCATGTGCTGGAGTTGGATGGGGAACGGGTGCTGGCTTGCACCGTGCACATCGGATATCTGCACAGCGGATTCGAGAAGCTCGGCGAACATCTGAACTACAATCAGTTCGTGACGGTCACCGACCGGATGAACTACGTATCGCCGACGGCCAACAACATCGCGTGGCATCACGCCTGCGAAGCGTTGTTCGGGATCGAGATTACCCCGCGCTGCAAGGCGATTCGCACGCTGGTGGCGGAGATGGCCCGGATTCAGGATCACCTAGTGTGCGTAGGGTGTTCGGGGCTGGACTTGGGGGGGTACACGGCGTTCATGTACCCGTTCAACGCTCGGGAGACGATCTACGATCTCATCGAGGAGATCTGCGGCCACCGCTTCACGACCAGCTTCACGCGGTTGGGCGGTCTCAAGGAAGACATCACCCCGGGGTGGACCGGGAAGGTCAAGACCTGGTGCACGGACGAACTCGTGCCCGCGATCAACGATATGGAGAAGCTGCTCACCCGCAACCGTATCTTCCTCGAGCGTACCAAGGGTCTCGGGCACATCAGCCACGACGACGCGATCAACTGGGGGCTGACCGGTCCGCTGGCCCGAGCCAGCGGCGTACGCATGGACCTGCGCAAAGACGCGCCCTATCTCTGCTTCGCGGACAACTGGGACGGACGGGGCAGTTCGCGGATCGATTTCAAAGTGCCGGTGATGACCACCGGTGATTGCCTGGCCCGCTACCTGGTTCGACTCGAGGAGATCCGCCAGTCCAAGGCGATCATCGAACTTCTGGCGGACAATATCCCAGAGGGGTCGGTGAACGTGGAGCCCGACGAGAAGACGATGCTGCCGGACAAGGACGAGTTGTATTCCAGCATCGAGGGGTTGATCCACCATTTCGAGAAGATCATGACCAACCGGGGGTTTGCCCCGCCGGTGGGCGAGGTCTACGCAGCCAACGAAACCGCGAACGGTGAGTTGGGCTTCTATGTGGTCAGTGACGGCGGCAACGCCCCCTACCGGGTGCGGACTCGACCGCCCAGCCTGATCAACTACCAGTGCTTTCCGAAGTTGGTGGTGGGGCACAGCATCAGCGACGTGGTCGCGGTGCTCAGCGGGATGAACATCATCGCCGGGGAGCTGGATCGGTGAGGAATGGAGAATCGAGAATGGAGAATTGAAAAACAGAGACCGGAGGGCGTGCGCGCAGGTATGCGCCTTCTCGGTTCTTCCCGTTTTCCATTTTCCATTTTCAACTTGAACAATGGCTTGGAAGGCAATTGATCGGAATACGGCGGTAGTCGACCCCGAGGCGCCGCCGGTGCTCAGCGCGGCGTTGCGCCAGAAGATCGAGGCGTTTCTACCGCGCTACGAGACGAAGCGGGCTGCGCTACTGCCGGCGCTGCACGTGGTGCAGGATGAGCTGGGGCAGCTCGACCATCAGGCGATGAAGGAAATCGCCGAGCTGCTGGAGATCCACCCTTCGGCGGTGCTGGACACGGTGTCGTTCTACACGCACTACTGGACCCATCCGCGGGGTAAGAAGGTGGTGATGGTGTGTCGCAGCATCTGCTGTGAGGCGTTGGGTGGGCCAACCGTGCTGGACGCTGTCAAAGCCAAGCTGGGAATCGATGAGCACCAGACCACGCCGGACGGCGAGTATAGTCTGATGACCGAAGAGTGTCTGGCGTTGTGCGACTACGGGCCCTGCATGCTCATCAATGAGAGAGTGCATAAGCACGTGCGCCCGGAGGACGTAGCCCGGATCCTCGACGATCCGGATAACGCCAAGCTCGACGTCCCGCGCAGTGAAATCTACGATGGCACCGGCGGAGAAGGTGCCTAGAAGGGGCGGGCCGACGCAGAGGGAAGAGGCCGTCGGTGTTCTTGCCGGTGGTCACCGTGAAGGTAGCGTCACCCCTTGTGGGTGACGAGAAGCGCGGGTTCGTCACCCACAAGAGGTGACGCTACAAACTGAGGCGAGGGGCGCCTGGCGCTGGGGCGCTCGCCGGTAGGTTTGAGATTCTGCACAGCGATGAGTATGGTGATCGCTCAGGTGGCGGTCTAGCGGGTGGAACGAATGGCGGACTACGAACCGGTACTGCTGCGAAACGTCGGCGTGGAGAACAGCACGTCGCTCGAGGTGTACCGTTCGCGAGGCGGATACCAGGCCCTCGCCAAAGCTCTGAAGATGACCCCTCAGGAGGTCGTCGAGGTGGTCAAGGACGCCAGCCTTCGCGGGCGTGGCGGCGCGGGCTTTCCCGCGGGGGTCAAGTGGACCTTCCTGCCCTCCGACCGCACGCACACCTACCTCTGCGTCAACGGTGACGAATCGGAGCCGCCCACGTTCTCCAACCGAATCCTGATCGAGAACGATCCCCACCAACTCATCGAAGGTACCATTATCTCGGCGTTTGCGACCCAGGCACAGGCTGCCTACATCTATCTGCGGGTCGAGTTTCATGAACCGTTCCACATTCTCCAGCGGGCCATAGACGAAGCCTACGCCGCGGGGTACCTGGGCAAGAACATCCAGGGCAGCGGTTATGACCTGGAGTGTTACATCCACCGAGGAGCGGGGGCTTATATCTGCGGCGAAGAGACCGGGCTGATCGAGTCCATCGAAGGCAAGCGTGGTTATCCGCGGATCAAACCGCCCTTCCCCGCGGTCGAGGGGTTGTTTCGGCGACCTACGGTGGTGAACAACGTCGAGACACTGTGCAACGTCCCCCACATCGTGGAGCGCGGGGCGGACTGGTTCAAGAGCATCGGTTTCGAGGGCAGCTATGGGCCGAAGCTGTTCTGCGCGTGCGGGCCGGTGAATCGCCCGGGGTGCTTTGAAGGCTCGATGGACATCACCCTGCGCGAGCTGATCTTTGACGATCGGTTTGGCCGGGGGATGCGCGACGGCAAGGCGGTCAAGGCGGTCTTTCCCGGCGGGATCTCCATGGGCGTGGTGACCGCCGACGAGTTGGACATGCGCATGGATTTCAGCGATCCCGCGAAGCACGGGCTGCTGGGCCTGGGTACCGCCGCGGCGGTGGTGATCGACGAAACTATGGATATCCGGGCGGTACTGCGTAACGTAGCCCGGTTCTTCGCCCTGGAGTCGTGCGGGCAGTGTACGCAATGCCGCGAAGGAACCGGCTGGATGTACCGGATCGCCCAGCGAATCGAAGAGGGCGCCGGCCGGATTCAGGATCTCGACCTTCTGGCGGAGACCACCGCAAACTTGGGGATGATGCCGGGTCTGAGCATCTGTGGATTGTCCGACGGAGCTGCGTTCCCGATTCGCACCATCGTGGAGAAGTTCCGGGCGGAGTTTGAGGCCCACATTCGCGATCAGCAGCCAGACCGCGTGGAGTTGGTTTTGGCTGGGGCGAACTGATTATCGGTTTTCTGGACGAGCGATGCCGAAGATCACCATAGACGGTCACGAGGTGGAAGCCCAGGCGGGCACCAATGTGCTCCAAGCCGCGCTGCAGGCGGGGCTGGACGTACCGCACTATTG
>JAAEQG010000306.1 GCA_024231775.1 bacterium | reverse complement strand
GCAACCGGTCGCCCGCGCCCTCGGAAAGCGCTGGGAGCGCCGGCTTCCAGCCGGCTTGTGGACGCAGCCCACGCATGGACGCTTCGCGAGCCCTAAGGGGGACTTCGTCCCCCCGGGCCGGCTGGAAGCCGGCGCTCCCAGCACGAGCGAGGTCGTTCCAATTCGTGAAAAATGGCCCAACGCCATCGTTCCTTCGTTGTAACCGCCATTTTTCCTGCGTATCCGTGCGCGGGCGACCGATTGCACCCGCCAGCAACTCGGTGGTCACCAAGGACGGGGTGGGCGAGACGGAGCCGAGCCAGGACCCCGATACCAGTACCCAGGAGCCGGGATTGCCCGAATGGCGTGAAGGCGTCTGTGAATTCGAGGAGGCATACGACCGCTACCAGCGAGTCACCGTCGACAACCTGAGCACCGGTCAGAGCTGGGACGTCTCGCGGGTCAACGTGGCTCCGGGAACCGCCTACGAGCCGCAGCCGAGTCTGCCGATTCACACCCCGTGGGAGGCGAACCACCTGGGTCTCGACCAGAGCGGCACCGGCCTGCTCTACACCTGGGACGAGGAAAAGGGCCCGGTGGCGGTGCCCTTTGAGAGCCCGCGTTTC
>JAAEQG010000305.1 GCA_024231775.1 bacterium | reverse complement strand
TACCCGCGGCCGGATGGCCGCCATGGCCGCCGGCAACGGCCTCGCCCACCTGCGGCGGGAGCGGGCGCCCAACGTCGTCAACCCGGAGGTCTACGACACCGAGGCCTACCGTCGGCGGGTGGAGCGCTGAGCCGATGGGTAGCTGCAGGAGATGCTGTTCTGTGACGATTCCTACAGTTCGTGCTGTGTCCGAGTATACTGCGAGCAACTGGAAGCGGCCCAGGAGATACGGCATCTGCCCTACGTGGCGCTGCGACTTTCGGCCAAGACGGACCAACGAGGAGTCCCGACGTGTTGACCCGCATCGAAATCGACGGATTCAAGAGCTTCGAGGATTTTCGGCTCGATCTGAGCCCCTTTGCGGTCGTCCTGGGGACCAATGCGGCCGGAAAATCGAACCTGTTCGACGCCCTGCAGCTGCTCTCCCATCTGGCGACGGAAGGTCTTCGCGAGAGCGTCCAAGGGCTTCGCGGCGACGTGGACGAGCTCTTCCGGCGACGACAACCCGACTCCTCTGAAACCACGATGCGTTTCGCCGTCGAGGTGGTGGTCGATCCTCTCGTCCGCGATCCGTGGGGAGCGGAGGTGAAACTCAAGCACACCCGAATGCGCTACGAAGTCACCATCGAGCGTACGACGGATCCGCGTGGGGTGGAGCGGCTCGTGGTGGGTCGCGAGAGCGCTTTCCCCATCCTGAAAAAGGACGACCCATGGCGGCCGTTCGGCAAGACCCCCTCACAGGCTTTCCGTAAGACTTACATGAAGTACTCCCGAAAGGTCCCGTGGTTGGAGACCATCGCCGACGACGGTCAAGTGAGCTTCAAGCTCCACCACGACGGCAAGGCCGGACGCACCCGCCCCGCCCACGCTCCGGAGGCCACGGTTATATCCAGCATCACCACCGCGGAGTTTCCGCATTTGTTCGCATTGCGGGAGGAGATGCGCGCCTGGCGCCTTCTCCAGCTGGATCCGGCTTCGCTTCGCCGCTCAAGTCCGATCTTGGCTCCGGAGCAGCTGCTGCCCGATGGTTCGAATCTGGCCGCGGTTCTGGCGCGGATAAGATCCCGTACGCAGGACGAAGCGCTCCCCAAGGGGGCGCTGGCCGACATCAGCGCGGAGCTCGCGAGCATCATCCCCGGCGTACTCGACGTCGACGTCGAAGAAGACAAGTACACCCGTGAGTATCGTGCCCTGGTCACCCTCCGCGACGGCTTTCAGTTCCCGACTCGGGTGATCTCCGACGGAACTCTGCGGGTGCTCGCGCTCCTGACCCTCCTCTACGATCCGCAGCATCGGGGACTCATTTGCTTCGAAGAACCGGAGAATGGGATCCATCCGAAGCGGCTGCGGACCCTCATGCGCAGGTTGCGCGAGCTGGTTACCGATCCGACCGATCAAGAAGCGGAGCCGGAAGAGCCCCTCAGTCAGTTACTGATGAACAGCCACTCGCCGGTGGTGCTTTCCGCTTTGACGGGAGATGGACCGGACCATGAGCTCCCAAGTCAGGTGCTGTTCGCCGACCTGGTGGCCATTACCGGTCAGAAGTCTATGGAGATCCGGCGAAAGACGCGGGTCAGGCCGGTGGTTCCCAATCCAGACCTGAACCGGACCGGACCAGGCATCCAGGCCCCGGACGACTTCAGGGCAATATCTTCAGAGCAATAGGAGCTGGTGCTTCCGCTCTGTTTTCATGCCACTCCATACCATGAATCGACGACTCATCAACATAAAACAGCATGTCATCAACCTAAAACGACAGTGCATGGACTGCGAGCCCCGCCTGAGGCACTTTGAAGGAACGGCTCGTGGCACGCCCCGCCGTCAGCGTCGCTTGCCCCACCCCTGGTCGAGACCGCCACCGCTCAGTTCTCGGTCAGAAGCTCCCCCGTAAACCGGTCCCGATTCGCCCAGTACGGACACTGCGGGCAGACCTCCCCTACCGGGTAATCGACGCCCTCCTCGTGCGGACATCCCATGATCCCGTCGGCCATCACCACCGACTTGGCCTCGTGCTTCTCGATAAAGGCGCGTATCTCCTCGCCCACCGCGGGATCCTTGCGCAGATCTTTGCCGTCGGAGTACCACCTCTCGAGGGCCACGGGGTCGGAGTCGTCGGCGAGCAAGATGCCGACGGCGATCTTCGTCGCCGCGCGTTGGTCGGTGCCGTAGAAGGCGATGGTGGCCACGGGGTACCCCCGAAAGCCCTTGCGGGCACGGCGGGTCAGCTCTCCCTTACGACGTTTTGCCATGAACTTCAGCTCCCTTGCGCGTCAGGCCGATTGGCCCGGTCCATTCTTTCTTGATCAGCGTCGTGCTAATCACGGCTCCGACCGCCGGTACCGGCCCGGATGCCAGCGTCCGGCTCATCGACGGTACCACAGGTGGAGGCGAGGCCGAGAGGATCCCAGGATGGGGCCATCGCGTTGGATGCGGCGTCGGGGGAGCAGGATCGCCGACGAATACCATCGCGGGGAGATAGCTCCCTTCCGGAAACCACGAGACCGCGTCCGGACGGCCGGACAGCAGCGCCTCCGCGGCCACGCCGTAGTCGGCCACAAACTCATTGAACTCGCCCCACAGAGCGGCTCTTGCCTCGGGGCTTTTC
>JAAEQG010000304.1 GCA_024231775.1 bacterium | reverse complement strand
TTGTGGAGCGGGATGGGCGGTATGTCCAACTTGCGGAATCCGCCGAGCAGTTCACCGTCCACGAAAGCCTCCACGTCCACGATAGGCTCGCCGGTACCCAACTCGGCGTTCTCCGATGGTGTGACGATCAGGGTAACGCTTACCGGATTGTCACTGTCTATCTCGACTTCATAGAACACGTCAAAGAAAGAGTCTGCCGTCATGTCCGTCTCAAAGTCGTCGCGGTGGTTGACCAACCCCAGGGTGACCGTCACCGGCTGGGTAAAAGTCCCTCTGCCCACGGGGAACGTCATCGAGTGAGGCCGTCCGGGTTCCAGGGGTTCGCCCACGTCCACGTTGCGTTGGCTCCAGACCATTTCGTGGCCCGGCATCTCTAGTTCAACCATCACGCAGAACTTGCCAAAGAAGCCCTCGGGAGGCTCCCACACGACGTGCCCGCGAGCAGCGCCGCGTGCTGGCACAAAGATGATGATCGGGTTATTTGGCCCGATGCCTGCCCCACTGAAAGGCAGCCCAATGCCAAAGGGCGCGACGCTAAAGCTAGCTGTTACATAGTGATCGGTGTTGGTGGGGTTGAACACTTCTACGCTCAACTCGACCGACTGACCGGGGATGACCGGGTACGGATCGACGCCGATCTCTGATTCGGCGTACTGCGGATCCTTGGGCCGGTGGATGGGAACCGGTGGGCGGAAGATCTTGCGGAATCCGCCCAAGAGTTTGCCGTCCACAAAAGCCTCCACGTCCACGATCGGGTCGCCGTCTTCGGGCAGGTCGTTCGGAGGCGTGACGGTCAGGGTGACCGTTTGCACCTCGCCCGGCGCCATGTCGTACAGAACGTCTGGATCCAGGGTGATTGTCCAATCTGGGAAGTGAGGGATCAGCCCCAGGGTGATAGTGACTGGAGGCGTACCGGGAGGA
>JAAEQG010000303.1 GCA_024231775.1 bacterium | reverse complement strand
GCGCATGGTCGGGGACGACTCCGTGAAACCGCTGTCAGTCGAGCTGCCCGAGCAAACTCGCAGCTACGGAATCGCGTCTTGTTGCGCCCATTTCCCGTGGGCGTGTGCCTCCGGCCTCGATGCCATCAACGCCGACGGGCCTAGCCAGGGCGAAGTTCCGAACGAAGCCTGGACGTCGGCACTACAACGGACCGGACGCAATTCGATCACACCAACCCGAACCGTTCTGCGGAGGAGCGATGAACTACGTCAAACCGAACACTGGCAATCAGACTCGTAATCTCCAAGTGTTTCTTGTTGCGGTGCTGATCGTTCTCGCGAGCACCGTCACCTCCTTAGCCAACGGACCGATCCCTCCACCCGAGGTGCGTTGGATCGAGGAGCAGCTTCTGGTTCAGGTAGCTGAGGGGGTCGACCTTCACCGAGTCAACCTCAAGGCCGGGAGCGTCACCCCCGGAATCGACGAGCTCAATCGTCGTTTCGGCGTGGTGGCCGCGGACCTCGTCATGCCCCAGTACCGTCCCACGGCCATGGAGGCGCTGCGCCGGTCGACCAAGGGCCGGTCCAGGGCCGAGGCCGAACTCGAACTCATGGGCGGTTTGGGCCGTTGGATGCTCCTCGAGGTCGATCCGGCCTCGGATGTCCAGACCATGGTCAGGGCCTACACCGCTCTCGATGAGGTCTTGCAGGCCGAGCCCAACTACATCATGGATCTTGTCGAGGCGGTGCCCGATGCAATCCCACCCAGACAGACCGGTGGGAGGGCAAGCACCCCGGCCGGTCCGCCGACCAAGGCCTTCATCCCCAACGACCCGGACTTTGGTTTGCAGTGGGGTCTGCCCTACATCAACGCCCCCGATGCGTGGGACATCACCATGGGTGACCCGTCCCAGGTCATCGCCGTCATCGACACGGGTGTCGACCTCGACCACCCCGACCTGGTGAACAAGATCTGGACCAACGCCGACGAGGACCCCGGCGACGGCAACGGCGACGGCTGCCCGGGAGTTTGTGGACTCGACGACGATGGTGATGGCCTCATCGACGAAGACCGCGACGGTATTCAGATGGGCGAGCCTGGCTGGGACAGCGCCTACGCCGACGACGATGACGAGAACTCTCACATCGACGATTTCCTCGGCTGGGATTGGATCTCCAACGGCGAGGGCTTTGAAGACAACGACCCACAGGACGACAACGGTCACGGAACACACTGCGCCGGCATCGCCGCCGCCGAGACCCACAACTCAATCGGCGGCGCCGGCACCTGCCCGCTGTGCACCGTGATGCCGCTGAAGGCGTTCCAGTCGTCAGGCACCGCCGCCTTCTCCGACATAGCCAAGGCCGTGGACTACGCCGCACAAAACGGCGCCGGTGTCATCTCCATGAGCTTTTCGTCCTCGGCGGACTCGGGCCTGGTGCGGGATGCCCTGAGCCTGGCGTTCACTCGCTCGGTTCTGGTGGCGGCGGCGGGCAACGACAAGCTGAGCCGGATCTCGCCGTCCTGCAGTATCTTCGTCCTGCCCTTCTATCCCGCCCACTACAGCTGGGTGCTTGGGGTGGAAGCCGTCGACGGGGCCGGCATTCTGGCCGGTTTCTCCAATTGCCAGTATGAGCTCCAGAACCCGGGTGTCGGCATCTACAGCACGGTCCTGGGTCCAGGAGACGACTACGCCACCTGGTCCGGAACCTCCATGGCAGCGCCGTTCGTGGCGGGCACAGCGGGCCTGCTGCGATCGTTTCATGCCGGCGATCCGAGTTGGGGACCGGACCTGTTCTTCGGCCAGCTCATCCAGACCGGCGGTGATGCTCTGGACGCCCTGAACCTTGTCCCTGAGCCGGATCTTCAGCTCGAGGGCTTTGAGGTCGTGGACAACTGTGCCTGGTGCGACGGTGACGGCGTGGCCGACTCCGGTGAGTCGGTGGAACTGGTGGTCACCATCCGCAACCTCTGGGGCAACGCAACCGGTGTGAGCGGGACGCTGTCCACGATCGATCCCCTGGCTACGGTGACCACGCCAGGTTCCACGTGGGGTTCAGTCGGGCCCGCCGCATTCGATGACAACGCCGACAACCCATTCGAGATCGACATCGACCCCACAACAGGGAACAACCGGGACATCGTTTTAGACCTTGTGGTCAACGCCGGCAACGGTGGCACGGGGATCGCCGACCAGATCGTCCTCACGGTACAGCGAGGCCTTGAGAAAGGCGGGATCCTCTCCGCCAGCGAGACCTGGATCAAGGACAACCTGTATCTGGTGACGGATAACCTCCTGGTGATGCCTGGGGCGACGTTGACCGTCGAGGCGGGCACGCGGATTCAAGTTGACGAAAGCACGTCGATCACTGTCCGCGGCGAGTTGATCGCGCGCGGCAGCGTATCCGAGCGCATCGTCTTCACCGGGAATCCGAACAGGTGGGCCGGCATTCATTTCGCCAGCGAGGCGGTCCCGGCAACGTTCAACCCGGACGAATCGTACGCCTCGGGATCGATTCTCGAGCTCTGCATCATCGAAGAGAACGAAGGCGTGCCGAACGAGGGGAGAGCAGGCCTCTATCTGGACTCGGCACCTTTCCTCCACAAGAATATCTTCCGGGATAACTCCGGTTCCGCCACAATCGAGACAATATGGGCCGCAGCGCGCATCGAGAAGAACCTCTTTACCGCTGGCGACACTGGGCGAGGGGCGGTCTTTATGTCTCCTGCCAGTGTTTCGCACAACACATTTGCCGGTTGTAGGTCGGGTGGCGGCGCCGGCACTTTATACACGTCCCCCGGATCGCTAGACACGTGGTTCTTCAGCAACAACCTCGTGTCCAACACGCCCTACGACTTTACCAACCGGTCCTTCCAGGGGAGTGACATCGAGCTAGGTGGAAACTACTGGGGCACTACCGACCCGAGCGAGATCGCCGAGCAGATCTATGACTTCTTCGACAATCCAGTAAAGACCGTCGTGCTGTTCGATCCGCCCCTGGCATCGCCTGATCCCGACGCTCCCCCAATCGTTGCCGACATCACGCTGAGCCCACCGTCCCCAGTCAGTGCCCAGACGGTTACGTTTACGGTGACTTTCTCCAAGGACATGGACACCACGGCGCCAGCGCAGGTGTTTTTCGGCCCCTCTGATCCGTACACCAGCCATCCCGTGGACTTGAACCCGGTCTGGCTCGATCCTCAGACCTTCGAGGTGGAAGCGGACATCACGGTGTTCACCGGGGACGGGAACCAGACCATCAGGGTGTGGAGCGCAGAGGATCTCGAGGGATTCCCGATCCCCTCCGGCGACCACCGTTTCGGATTCGAGATCGTGACCACCGGGACCTCTGCGGCACAGCTAACGGCCCTCGGAGACGTAGGGCACGTGGACCTGTCGTGGTTTGCGTCCACGTTGCCGGATGTGGCCGGGTACAACGTGTACCGAGCCGATGCGAGCGGCGGGCCCTACACCAAGCTCAATGCGGCCATCGTGGCGGACGTGAGCTGGGTGGATAACACGGCGCTGCCTGGAGTTCCGTACCACTACATCTATCGGGTGACCAACACTCAAATGGAGGAAGGTCCCGACTCTGATGAGGCATCGGCCGCAGCGCTGGACGACATCCCGCCGGTCATTACCCACACCCCGGTGGCCTCGGCGCCGGCCGGTCTGCCCATCACCATCACCGCCGACATCACCGACAACGTGGCCACGCCCACGGCGAGCCTCTTCCACCGGGAGTTGGGATCCTCGGACTCCTGGGACGAAGTGACGATGATCAACGCCACCGGCGATCAGTACACCGCCAACATCCCGGACACCGATGCCGTGGCGCCTGGCCGCGAGTACTACCTCGAGGCCTCGGACGGGGTCAACACCGTCCAGCACGGAACACCGGGCGCCCCCCACGGAATCACCATCCTCGACCAGCCCACCGTTGATGCGGTGGCGCCGGACCACGGCCCACTGGCCGGTGGCACATCAGTGACCATCACAGGCACCAACTTCCAATCGGGGTGCACGGTGGAGTTCGGCGGGGCGCTGGCCGCCGGGATTGTCGTCGTCGACCCGCAGACCATCACCTGCGAAACGCCGGCCCACTACCCCGCTGTGGTGGATGCCACGGTCACCAACCCCAACACCGCTGTAGGTACCAAGACCCGGGCCTACACCTACGACGGCAGCCCGACCATCGTCGAGCTGCCCACCACCGCCCACGATCGACTGAGCACGACAACTCTCGGCATCTCGACCCCGGGAGTCGAGGGCCTCATCTCCGCAACGCTTGAGTTTTCGTACGACCCGGCGGTGCTCTCGGTGCAGGCCGGCGGCACGGGGAGCCTGACGGGCGGCTGGACCGTCAGCGCCAACATCGGCACGCCGGGCACGGTCCGTCTCTCGCTGGCCGGCACCGCGCCTGTCACCGGTCTCGGAACCATCGCCGAGGTCACGGTGGATGTCACCGGTGCGCCGGCCGCGGTCACGACTTTGACGTGGGTTCAGGTCGAACTCAACGAGGGCGCGATCCCGGAGACCGCCGTGGACGGCGAACTCACGGTCAACAACGCCTTCGACGTCTCCGGCACGGTGAGGTACTACGTCGACGCCCGGGCGGTGGAGGGCGCGACCATGACCCTCGACGGATCGGCCTCGTACTCCCAGGCCACCGCCGCCGACGGCAGCTATGCCATCGACAACGTGCCATCGGACAACTACACCCTGACGCCCACCAAGAGCGACGCCGTGGGTGTCGACGACATCTCGGCCCTCGACGCGAGCTTCGTGCTCCAGCACGACGCCGGGCTCATGACCCTCGACCCGCAACAGCAGACAGCGGGCGACGTCAACGGATCGGGCGCGCCGACGGCCCTCGACGCCAGCTACATCCTGCAGTATTCGGTGGGACTCATCGGCCTGCCCTTCCCGGGTGTGGGCGCGGTGTGGGCCTTCGACCCGCAGAATCGCAGCTACACCCCACTGGACACCAACCAGCCGGGGCAGGACTTCGCCGGCATCCTCATCGGCGATCCCACCGGCAACTGGAACTCGGGTGGTAAGCGCGGGCTCGACGGAAGCGGAGCGGTTGCATTTCCCCGGACGACCACCTGTGACGTCGCCCTTCAGTTGAGCCTCGACCTGGCGGATCTTGCGCCGGGAACCGACGTCTACTCGGTGGATCTGACGATTCTCTTCGATTCGAACGTGGTGTCGGTGTCCGGTGTCTCAGCCGGCACGCTCGCCTCGGGATGGAGCGTCGTGGTCAACGACCAGACGCCGGGTGAGCTTCGGGTGGCCATGGCGGGCACGGCGCCCATCGTAACAACCGGCGAGATCTTGATGCTGACGGTGGAGCCGCAGGCCGATGGATCGTCTCCGCTGTGGCTCGACAGGGCCCGGCTCAACGAAGGTCGGGTGATCACCGCGGTGACCCACGGCCGAGTGTTCAACTGCCCGCTCTTCGAGGATGGGTTCGAGGACGGGACCACGGGGAGTTGGACGAACTGAAATTGCAGCGCCTGAATTTGTAGCGCTCACGTCTCGTGGGCGTTTTCGCAGTCCTCGAGGCCACCAACGCCGACGGGACGTCGGCGCTACAAGAACGTGTCCGGGTCGTCAGAGCAGCGATTTGAGCATCCCCGGGAAGAGTTGGGGACACTGTTCTTCCTGCCAGCGAGCGGTAGCGGAGGGTTACCATGACCGACCGAGAACGAGTGGACATTGCCGTCATTGGTGGCGGCGGAGCCGGGACCATGGCGTATCTGCGGAGCGTCCTTAACCATGATCGCACGGTGCTCTTCATGGGCGATGCGGAGACGAAGCGAAAGGGCCGCGCGACCTGGGTCGGCGAGGTAGACAACATCCCGGGCATGCACGATCTGAAACGGCCGATTACCGGTACGACGG
>JAAEQG010000302.1 GCA_024231775.1 bacterium | reverse complement strand
TCGGGACTACGTTTCGGATCAGACCGGGCTCAATCAGATTGTTGCCGTCGGAACGACCAGCAACTTCCCCTCAGGCTCTGAAACGATCGACATCAACTACTACATGGGGCGGATCGTCTTCTCCAGTGCGGGCTACTTCAACCTCGACGGTCCTACGGCTTCGCAACGATCGATCGGTTGGCACACCATCACCAGCGTCGTCCTTTCCGATACGGTGGACTTCTATCTGGATGGTATCCTGGCTGATCGGGGTATGGTGCGCAACGGAAGCTTTGGGGACTTCAACAACCTCTACCTTGGTTCCGGCGCAACTTCCTACAACGGCGCAGCCTGGTTCGACGACGTGTCGCTGACCACCGGCCGGGTGACGTTCCCGGAGATGGCCCCGACCACTCCGATTGCTCCGACCGTCCGTAGCCCCATTCTGGAGGACGAGACGACGGTCACGGTCACGGGCGTTGCGGAAGATGCCACCGGGGTGGATGTCTTCGCCGATGGCAATCCCACGCCCATCGGACACGTGGGGCTTATACCGCCGAATAGCGGTACTCAGGTGGACGTGACTGTTCCAGCTCTGACCGTGTTCCAGTCGATCACCGCGACCCAGACGAACGTCGTGGGTGAGAGTCCGGTTTCGCTGGCCTTGGAGGTCGGGCGAGGCCACGGGCCGATCATGCTGGGCGTCGGCATCCGCGAGACCGGTGACACGGGAGCGCTCGGCTCCGAGGGGTCTGGGGCTGGGTCCATCGAGTGGATCAACGTAACCACGAACGGTAGTGAGGAGATCGGAATTTCTGTTACGCCGCAGAACAGTTGGCAGACAATCACCTTCGATTCGGCCAACGGCGTGACCGGGTTCACCGGTAACGGGCAGATCGACGGCGTTCGCGGAACGCTGGAGCATCTGGCGATCTGGGTGGACGGTAATTCGCCCGACCGCAGCAGCGGAACTTACCGGATGTACGTGGACAACGTCATCAATGTCGATGCTGATGGCGGCGGGGACTACCTCATTACCGACTTCGAGTCCTTCGCCACCGGTGATGAGGTGCTCTTCCAGGAGCCCACCTTCTCCGGGTCGAGCTCTGCGCACCTGTCCTACCCGCCGAGTGTGTCCGGCACCTCTGCCGAGTTTGCCAGCACGGGTAGTCAGTCGCAGTTGATCTCGTGGTTCTTCCGGGATTCAACCGTCGGTCGCTGGGTGCGTGATACCACCTCCGGGGCGACCAACATTCCCAGACCGGTGATCGACATCACCAAGCCGATCAAGATGGACATCCTCTTGATGGAGGGTTGCCCGACCGTTTCTGGAGACATGGACGGCGACTGCGATATTGACCTGACCGACTACGACGCCTTCGAGGCCTGCTTGGGCGGCCTCGATGCTCCCGTTGGGTTGGGATGCGTTTGTGCAGACTTTGACGGAGACAATCGGGTGGACCTTGGTGACTTTGCCGAGTTCCAGGCCGACTTTACGAACGGCGTAGCCGTTCCGGGCTGCACGCCGTAGAGCGATCCGGACAGACTGAGTAACTATCGATGCGCGTCCGCCTCTCTCACTGGGAGGGGCGGACGCCTCGCTGCGCGGGGAGCGTTCGGCCGCCTGCCCATCCTGCGGAGTCAGGGACAACTGCGCTGGATGCGAACCCCCAGGGTAGGGTAGACTTGCCACCGCTTCCTTACGGGCGCGGCTCTGTTGTTGGGCCGTTATCTTAACGGGCGCGGACCCGATTGCTGATTGATTATGGTGTGATGCAGCAGTCATTCCTCGGCCAGCGGGGACGCAGGCCGCTACACCGGCGCGGCATCACCACGGGCTGATAGAGGCAGGAAGAGTGGATTATGGTGGAAGAACCGCAGAGTACTCAGGCCGTTCTTGCCCGGGTGTGCGCTTGCGTGCAGGCGGGCAAGAGCGATGCGAATACGGACATCCCCCCGGGGTCACTCGGACAACCTGGAGTTGCGGAGTGGGTCGAGATGGCCATCGAGCGGGGGGCTTCGCCGCAGACCATCCTGGAGGAAGCGTTGACCGCGGGGATGAACGCGATCGGAAAGCGTTTTGCCGCGAACGAGGTGTTCATCCCCGAGGTGCTGATCGCCGCCCGGTCCATGCACGTGGGGCTGGCCAAGCTCAAACCGCTTTTCGTTGAGCAGGGGATGCCCAGCCGGGGCGTTCTGGTCATTGGCACTGTTCTGGGCGATCTGCATGACATCGGGAAGAATCTCGTGGGGATGCTCTTCGAAGGAGCCGGATGGAAGGTGATCGATCTCGGAGTCGACTGCCCCGCGGAGAAGTTCCTGGCCGCCGTGGCCGAGAATCCCGGCTGTGCGGTCGGGCTGTCGGCGCTGCTGACCACGACCATGGTGTCCATGGGCGAGACGGTGAAGTCTATCCGGGCGCAGGCTCCCCAGGCGATCATTCTGGTAGGGGGGGCGCCGGTGACGGAGGCGTATGCCCGGGAGATAGGAGCCAGTGGTTACGCCCCGGATCCGGCAGCGGCGATCGAGTTGCTCGACAGCCTGCTCTCGGATGAGTAGTCAGCAGTGGTCCGCCGCGGTCACAGCGTTGGATACAGACCGTCAGCCAGGTTCCTTAGATCCTCATGGCGCAGGATGCGCAGGCGACCGCCCGCGAGTTGTTCGATTAGCTCGGCATCCGCCAGCCGGCGCAGCGTGCGGGAGAAGGTCTCGCTGGTCAGATTCAGATGACTGGCTAGGTCCTTCTTCAGGTTGGGCAACACAAAGGTCGTTCCGTCAGCACCGCAGGCTTCGAGCAGATGACGAGCCAACCGTCCGGCAGCATCCCGCAGGACGATGTCCTCCATCAGGCCCAGCAGATGGCGCACCCAGAAAGCCATGCTGGACATGATCTGCAAACACAGCTCATGATCGTCCTGCAGCGCTCGTCGGAAGGGATCGATCGGTAGGAGCACGCAGGAGGTATCCGCGGTGGCTTCGGCAAACGCCGGACAGGCAAACCCGCCGATGGCGGCC
>JAAEQG010000301.1 GCA_024231775.1 bacterium | reverse complement strand
TACTCGCTGCCCTGGCTCTTGTGGATCGACATGGCAAAGGCGTGAGTCAGATGCTCGGTCGCCTCGTTCCAGAGGTAGGTGACGCGGCTGCCGGATATCTCGACGAACAACTTTTTGGTGATGACGTCGATGGCCGTGATCAGCCCCACGTCGCCATTGAACACCATCTTGTCATAGTCGTTTCGCGTCTGCATCACGCGATCTCCCACGCGAAAGACACAGTTCGCCAGCTTGCGCTCCGCCTTGGCCCGCGACGGTGGATTCAACGCTTCTTGCAGGTGCGCGTTCAGAGCCGTGATCCCACAGTCTCCCCGGTACATCGGCGCTAGCACCTGGATCTCGTCTGGGGATAGGCCAAACTTTTGGGGGATGCGATGCTGAACGATGTCCACCACCAGGTCGATGGCCGCCTGTGGGTCCTGGGCGGTGAAAAAGTAGAAATCCCCGAACCCATCGTTGCAGATCGGGAACTCGCCCCGGTTGATCCGATGCGCGTTGACGACGATGCCGCTGCCGGCAGCCTGGCGAAAGATCGTCGTCAGGTGCGAAACGGCGACGTAATCGGACGAGATCATATCCCGTAGGACATTGCCCGCACCGACAGAGGGAAGCTGGTTCACATCGCCGACGAGCAGCACGTGCGCAGGCAGATCGACCGCATCGAGCAGACTGTGCGTCAGCCGCAGGTCGAGCATCGATGCCTCGTCCACGACGACGAAATCCACGGTGAGGGGGTTATCTTCGTCGTGCTGGAATCCCCCCTCTGGCGTGTATCCCAATAGCCGGTGAACGGTCTCGGCTGAACGCCCCGTGATTTCAGAAAGCCGCTTGGCAGCACGCCCGGTAGGTGCGCAGAGAGCATAGCGACAGTTCAGTGCCTCCAACGCCGCAATGACGGCGCGAACGGTGACCGTCTTACCCGTGCCCGGCCCGCCGGTGAGCACCGACGCCTTGTGCGTCAGCGCCGTGTGTACGGCACGCTGTTGCTCCGGCGAGAGTGCGACGACGGCATCCCGCGTGATCCGGGACAGCAGCGATTTCCAGTTCTCGATGGCCCGGTCTCGGATCGGACTACCGGTCACCGTCAGCAGGCGCAGACACCTGGTCACGCCTACCTCGGCGTCGTAAAACACCGCCGGGTAGACGACGGTCTCGCCGCCCACGTCCTCCACGTGGATTTTTCCCCTCGACCTGCTGGCCCCTTCCAATGCAGTGATCGCGTCCTCGACCAGGCTGGCGGAAACCCCCAACAGCAGGGATGCGCTCTCGATCAACTCGTCCCTGGGCACGTACACGTCACCCGCTTTCGACCTGGCGCGCAAGGTGTGGATCACCCCGGCCCGGACGCGCTCCGGGGCATCGCGGGCGAACCCCATCGCTCGCGCCACCTGGTCAGCCTTGGCGAACCCCACGCCCACGATCTCGGTCAGGCGGTAGGGGTTTTTCTGCACGAGCAGGTGGGCGTCACTGCCGTAGGCCCGATGGATCTTGAGGGATAGCCCCGTGCTGATGCCGTGGCCCTGGAGGAACATCATCAACTCGCTAATGCTGCGATGTTCGCGCCACGCCTCGACGATGATGGCCGCGCGTGCCGGGCCGATGCCCGAGATCTCTTGCAGCCGCTCCGGTTCCTCGTCCAGAACGCGCAGGGTGTCTGTGCCAAACGCCTCGACGATGAGACGCGCAGAGACCGGCCCAACCTCCCGGATCAGCCCCGATGCCAGGTAGGCTTCGATGCCATCCTCCGTCGTGGGCGGAACGATCTCGCACCGGGCGACCTGGAACTGCGCACCATACCGGGGATGTTTCGTCCAGTTCCCTTGCAACCGCAGCCGCATATCCGGATGCACTTCCGGCATGACGCCGACCGCAGTCACGTTCAAGCCTGTGCTCTGCTCGATCAGTTTCAGCACCGTGTACCCGTTCTCCGCGTTGCGAAAGACGACACGTAAGACGCTTCCTTCTGTCTTATTCATTGGCTAAACCCCAATCCACGCTCTCTCATCGAAACGTAGCGTTGTTTGCCGATTACCAGGTGATCCAGCAATTCGATGTTCAGCAGTTGTCCTGCCAGCACCAACTGCCGGGTCACCTCGACATCCTCCGGTGAAGGACTGGGGTCGCCCGAAGGGTGGTTATGCACAGCAATGATAGCGCGGATAACAAACATCCGTGCGCAATTCCGTCGCGTAGCCTCCCGAAACACCTCGCTTACTCGGATGTGCGTGGCGTTGAGACTGCCCACGTACACCGTCTCGGAACCAATCAACCGGCTGCGAGTGTCGATGAACAATACGCGAAAGTGTTCCTGCTCCAGGTGAGCCATCTCTGACATCAGAAGTTGCGCCACGTCGCCCGGCGACCTGATTTGGAGCCGGTCTTGGGGCATTTCTGTGGTCAACCGTCGCCCCAGTTCCAGGGCCGCCTTGAGACGCGCGCTGCCTGCTGGCCCCAGGCCCGGAGTCGAACTTTGCAACTCGGAAGCGGAAGCCTGCATCAGACCGGCCAGACTCCCGAACTTTGCCAGCAAACCGTGAGCGATCTCGATTTGCCTGGCCCCGCCGATGATGGCGGCCAAGAGTTCGACCAGATTGCAGACATCGACCCCGCTCTCGGCCACGCGCTGCACCGGGCGTTCCCGCAGGGGAAGCAGGTGCAGTGTGGGGATAGGATACGTCTGTTGTTTCACGAAACACCTCCTTCTGTCGTGGACTCTTCCATCGCCTCTATTGCCTCGACGATCCGTCGTGTGGCGTTGGCGATCCGGTTCATCCGCTGCAAGAGCAGCCCACTATCACCGCTCCACATCGCGATATAGTTGGGCGCGTTCGTCTCGTAGCCAAAGTGGGCACAGACCGCGTAGGCCGTCGCTTCGGCTTCCGTCTCTTTGATCGCCTTGGACAATGTTTCCCGATCTTGTTTGGTGTGGAGCAGTTCGTGGGCGATCTCGTGGGCCAGAATGCTGGCTCGGCCCAGGGGAGACAGTCCTGTGCGGAGCACCACTTTGCCGATGTGGCTTTCCCCCTGCCGCGTGCCGGGCAGGTCGCCTTCGGTGAC
>JAAEQG010000300.1 GCA_024231775.1 bacterium | reverse complement strand
CCCGCACGCTCGTAAGGCTCTGTTCGAGCAAGGATTGAAGATCGTGACGGGGGCTTTGCCCGCACCGCCGAGGTGCGGATAATGAACTTCTGACCGTCTGAGCTGTGGAAAGACGGCGTGGGAATCCGTTTAGACGCACGGGAGCCGGCTATGGCTGACAGCGCCGAGGAGGCCGCCGAACTGTTGGGCCGGCTCCGCCGGGCGCCCATATGCCAGGTATGCCATCGCGACCTCCCCACGAAAGGCCACCGCCCCCCGGCGAAGCTCGGCCTCCTGGGCGTGACCCAGTACACCGACCTGGCCCGGGCGCGCAACCGGTGGACTTCAGTGAGCGTGGAGAGTACCTGCGAAAAGCGGTCTCGATTCTGGTGGAACTGAGCGCCGCACACCCCAACACTCCGAACTACCGGCACCTGCTGGCGCGCTGCTATCGTGAACTGCGATCAGACCAGTCCGACCCCTTCGTCGAACCCACGTCGGATCCGGCAGCGCGGGCTGTCGAGATCCTCGAGCAGCTCGTCGGAGATTACCCGGGGGTACCGGAGTATCGTTTTGACCTGAGTGAGACGTACGCCTCGCTGGACAGACCGCGTACTCCAGGTGCCGCAGATTCACAGAACGTGGAACGGCATATGCGCGCCGCGCTGCGCATCATGGAGGAACTTGCTGCGGAGCGTCCAAACGTCCCGGACTACGTACTCTCCCTGGCTCGCATGTATCACCAGCTGGATAACGTCTTGCGCCGGGCAGGACGTCGGGAGGAGGCAGAGAAGAGTGTCCGCCGTGCAGTTACGCTTCAGTCGTCGCTGACGCGCCGTTTCCCCGAGGTCGGCCCGTATGCGGTGGGGCAAGCGCTGTATCAGATCTCGCTTGCCGAGCTGCTGTTTCGTCAGGGTCGGTTCAAAGAGACGCGCGAACTCCTAGAATCCAGCGTGACTATCCTGGAGGGCAAGGCGTGCCAGGAGCTTGAGCAAGGGTACATCTTAGACCTGTCGGAGCGAGGCAATCGACTGCTATCGGATGTGCTAAGGTGCTTGGATGAACGCGGACTCGCCGACGACGCGGCTGAGCGGGCGAATGAGAGTCGGCGGTCACGGCGAGATTGGCGCGGCCTGCCGTAATGAAGAAAGTAGCCGGGCAAAGAATCGATCTCAGACGAGGTCTCCCGAGGCCAGCCACGTTGAACGAACCCCGAAGGACTGCGAACCCCGTGGGCCGGATTGGCTACCGGCTTTGGGCGTGACGGCTTCGCATGGATTGCGAAGTCTGTCCTTGTCGCCCGCATTCACGCATCGCGCAGGACAGGTGCGGCCAGGAGGTGGAAGAGCTATTGTCAAATGTCGTTGATGGCGTTGTGATCAGGCGGCGGTCTTCTCGGCTCGTTCACCATCCACGAAGCGGGTTCCCGCAATCACATCCGGCAGCAACTTCGCACCGTTCAACAACCGCTATCGACGCGATGCGTGTTCACACAGCTTGAACACCATCGCCAAACACGCTGCGCGGCTGCCGTTGCCCTTCGTCCGCCGATGACGCAAACGCACCGTCGAGAACATGCTCTCGATCGGATTCGTCGTCGGTTCGCGTCGGAGCCATCCGTATCTCGTGCAGCCTGGCCTTCGCGCCAGCCTGCACCGTCTTGGCCATCTTGCCCAGCACGTTGGCCGTCTTGTGCACCCAGCAGCGCTAAGCCCGAGTCGTCGGCCACACCTGCGGCAACGCCTTCCAGAAGCCCAACGCTCCGTCCGCCGTTGCCAGCTTCGGATCAACTGTCAGCCCGGGCTATGGTCGGACCACAGCCCCCTCACCCTCGGCGTAGAGCACCTCGCGAGCCCGAACCAGTCCAGCCAGGGCCTGAGCGCAGCGGTCGATTCGCAACCGGCTGTCCCATGGCGTATGGCGGATTCCACCATAGCAGTCAATCCCGCTACGCACGTAGTAGCCTTCTTCACGACGGAACTGAAGCTGCATCACATAGCGCACCGCCGCCCGCACCGCCCGTTCGTACTTCGCGGCGCGCACCGCAGGCCCCACCCGACGCGCTAGCGCCAGGGCGTCTGTTAGGCTGTGCAAGTGCACCCCAGCCGCGGAGTCCACCCCGCGCCGTTCGGGAGAAGTGAACGCGCCGTGCAGCTCCGGCCACGGACAGTTGCCCGCATCAAGTTGGCGGGCGACCAGACGGTCAGCCATCTCGAAAGCAAACTCCGCGTAGGCTGGCTTGCTGTACAACCGGGCAGCCTCGGCATACGCTCGGAGGTGCCACGGGGCGGCATTGAACCATCTGTCCTCGTCTAAACGCTCGCGATAGAAACCCAGCGCATTCTCCAGTGCAAGATCAACGGAGACCGATGAGTGGTCACCACCCGCCCGCACCAGCGCCAGCAGTGCCTGCCCCGCGGAGGTGCTCCGGTCGCGCCGCTCTTCCAGAGCAGGGGGGAACATGGTGATGAATCGGCCGTCTGGCTGCTGGCGCCACGTCATAGCCCGGACCAGACGGTCGCGGATCACCCGCCCGTCCGCTCCGGTGGCGCCATCGGTCAGCGCCAGGCAGAGGAATGCGGTGGCCCCCAGATCGCTGCCGCCATCGGGTCCCATATGGAACCCCGCGCCCTCGACACCCTCGAGGTCCACCACGTGGCGGCAGAGCGCCCCGATGGCCTTGCGGGCCGCGGCGCCTGCCTTCTGGTCGCCGGTGGTTTGGGCGCAGACCGCCAGGCTCCACGCGGATTCGGCTTGACGCGTTGCGTTGTCCGTGTCCGAGTAGGTGTGCGCGGCGGGGAGGTACTGGTACGCGAATCCTCCGTCCGGTCTTTGGCGATAGAGGACGAAGTCCGTCAGCCGGTTGATCGTCTCGTCCAGCGCCGCCCGGGTAACGTCCTCGGGACGCAGCACACTCAGTCCGCGGTGCAGCTCGACGACCCGCCCGCGCGGCTCGACTTCGTGGAAGTGGGTCGAACGGAACCAGGAGGCCAGCATCCCCTGGCAAGATCCGTGATCGGGGTTCATGCGTTCATTCAAGCTGCGCAGCGCGGACCGCACCGAGGTATAGTGGCTGACAAACTCGCTGGGGCGCATGGCGGCGGTGGCGCCGTTGAGCTGGAGGATGACCCCATGCACGCCGGGTTCGACGAAGCTGTACGACTGGATGCTTCCCCAGTAGGGCACCATGGGCGTACGGGTTGCCCGCCCGAGCAGCTCGATCTCCACCCGGACCGTATCGAGCGACATCAGGTCAAGGAGTCCTGCGGAACGAGCCACCTTCGCCGCTTCGGTCGCAGCCCATTGCGTCGCTTGGAGCACCGCGCCTTCTGGAGAGACCCCCACCGCGAGGGCCTGTCCGCCGCGACGTAACGTCACCGCCGCCGGACACCGAACCTCCGCGAGCGCTGCAGGGCAGTGGGCCGGACCGCCGGTCGAGCGCTCCGCCAGATGATCCTCCACCGCCCGCCGTGCAGCCCACACCAGAAACCGCTGCTCAGCAGGTGCTACCCGCGGCGGCAGCGGCGCGGTATCGGCGCCAGCCTCCCCGCCCGAGGAGAAGATCAGGGCGAACACTACAGCCCCGGCGGTCAGCTTGCGTATTGTGTACACCGGTGCGGACTCCCACTTGCCGATATCAGGATGACCGCCGCGGCGGGGGCGTCGACCCCGAGGACCGCGGTGGGTATGTTGTGAAGCTCACCGCGCCGAAGTATAGTCGGCGGGTACCGTACCGCCAGCGCGAACCCCGCGTCGAGGTATTCACCGGTGTCCACCTCTGCCGCTAAGATTGCCGACTCCATCATCGCCTCGGCCGCGCGCATCGCCAAATCCGTCTCGGCCCGGGCAGTCCTGGTCTACCTCGACGCCGTGCCCGATGTTGACCGCCTCCGCCAAGCCGTCGCCGCACCCACCGAGGTTATCTTCATCACCCGGGACGCCAAGGACGTAGCCCGGGCCAAGGAGCAGGGACTCAGCTTCCTGGAGGTCCCTCCCTTCAACCTTACCCGCATGGGGCAGGTCAAGATGGCCAGCATCCTCGCATTCTCCACCAGGTTGCTCGATGGCGGAGATGTGTTCGTCTTTGTGACCGGAATGGGCGGGAAACCCGCCGACAGCCTGCTGGTCATGCAGGTGGGGCAGGAGCATGAGCTGTTTCAGACCGTCGATCAGCCGAAGCTCACCGAGCATGTTCGGCGGGTCGTCTTCCAGCGCACGCTCACGATGATGCTCGAACTCGCCCACGAGGGGCGCGAGGGAAAACCGGTGGGGGCGCTCTTCGTGGTGGGGGCCTACCGGGAGGTCAAGCAGTTCTGCCAGCAGAACATCATCAATCCCTTCCGGGGCTACACGGAGAAGGAACGCAACGTCCTTGACGACGGTATGCGCGAGACCATAAAGGAGTTCTGCTCGATTGACGGAGCCTTTGTCCTCAAGGGCAACGGCGTGATTATGTCCGCCGGGACAACCCTGCGACCGACTATGGCGGCTGACGAACTGCCTCAGGGACTCGGCGCCCGCCATGCCGCCGCCGCCGGCATCACCGCAACCACCCGCTGCATCGCCCTCACCGTCTCCGAATCCACCGGCACGGTTCGCGTGTGGCGACGGGGGAAGCTCATCACCGAGATCGAGAAGGGCGTCCCCACCCCCCTGACTCCGCCAGGTTTCAGATCAACCGAACCAGGTTAACCGCGTTCGCCGCCCAGCCCCGGGGCACAGTAACACCCGGTCGGAGGTCAGGACCACTCAACTGCCCACCTCCGCGAGATATGGCGTCCCTGAGCGCTATGGCGTTATGATCCGATTGCCCAACCCCTCAACCTCGGTCTTGATCCCGACGTGTTCGTCTCTTACCCGATGGCTGAAGCGGATGCCGCAAAGGAAGCCGGTCTTATCGCGCTGCTGGCGGCACCACGCAACGGCGCCTGCCACCCAGACGGACTGCTCCTGACTGTTCAGCAGCAGGTGGATGACTTCGCCGCGGAACAGGGGATGATCCGTACGCAGACATACCCCCCCGCGTGAGAGATCCTGCACCCGGCCGGCAAACTTGTCCGGAGCATCGGTCAGACCCTCCAACCGACCCGCATAGACACACGCCGCCCCGATTCGTCCATCGCAGGACAGTCGCTCCGCCCGATGGCGGTGCTCACTCTTCGGGGCTGACTGCACGCGGTGTTCATGCTTCGTCGAAAGCTCATCCTCCTGATGGTTGTCACCGTGGACAGCCCACTCCTCGGGCGGTTTGATCCCCCGGGTGGCGCAGAGTTCGGACCAACAGGCCAGCAACCCGGGGTCGAACTGTCTGCCCGACAGCGAGTCCAGCACCCGGTTGGCCTCCACTGCCGTCAGCGGGGCTCGGTAAGGCCGCGGCCCCGTGATCGCGTGATACGTGTCCACGATCGACAGAATCTTGCTGCCCGTCTCCAGTTGGTCGCCGGTCAGCCCCAGCGGGTAGCCCTTACCGTCCACCCGTTCGTGATGTTGCAGCACCATTCTCCGCACCACCGGGGGCAACCCCGTCGGATCGCCTGTGAGGCGGGCGGATTCAATCGGGTGCTGATAGATCAGATCCATCTCTTCAGGAGCGAGTTTACTCGGTTTGTTAAGCAGACACGGATCGAGTGCCAGCTTGCCGAGGTCGTGAAGCATGGCGGCCATGCCCAGATTGTGCAGCGACTGGCGGTCTTTTCCGTACACCTTGGCTCCCAGCATCACTGCCAACACCGACACGATCATCATGTGGCTGGCTGTGGAGCGGTGATGTGAGGCCATGTGGGTTACGTACTCGGCCACGCCCTGGTCGGTGAGCACGCACTCGACCATCTCATCGACGAATCTCGAGGTGCGCGCCATGGCTTGTTCGGAGTCCGGCGCCAGACTGATGTCCTGAGCGATGGTGTGGCCGACGTGGTGAGCGATTTCCGCCTTGGCGATGGGCTCCAGTCGATCGCTCAGCAGCAGCTTGTCCAGCGACTCCTCCAGGTGATGACTGTGGTGTTGCAGTGTATCCGTCCGAACGTACAGCATGGAAACGCCGTGGTCGCGCAACCGGGAGTAGTCCGGACGATCGACCTCCGAACCGGCGGCAGTGTACAGCACCGCCCCTCCTCGACGGTTGTCCGGCAGGAACACGTTGAGGTCGGCACAGCCGGCGGCCATCAGCGCTTGTGCTGTTTCCACGGTCAGTCGTGTGTAGGAGCTGTCGGCTGTCAAGATGTTCCTCTCTCTCTGGCGGTCCTTGGGGAACATCGAATACTTCTTCCCGGATTTCAAATACGAGTTTACTTTTTGGTTGACGCTTCTTCGGACGCGGGACGGATTCGCAAACCAGACTGATAATCCGTCGATTCGTCGACCGCTGCTGATGACAACGAGGCATTGCCTTCCCCACGCCGATAACCCAGCCCGCACGTTCCCCCTCGCGCGCTGTGTTCAGCGCCGTCGCCACGGGTCAATGTGAGGTGGCGTCTTCTCTTGCGGGTGACGAGTCGAGCGATTGACGACTCGCAGGCGGGGACGCCAACAAGAGAAGGCGCCGCACATTGGGGAGAGGAACACGGGTGCCATGCTCATCCCGAAGGGTGAGCATGTGGACCGCCGAGGACGTTGAGCAAACGCGTCGTTGCGGAGTCGATCTCAGCTTCGTGCGTGGGCCGACCCAGGCTGAGGCGGATAGCACCGAGAGCGACGTCGCGGGGGACCCCCATAGCCGATAGCACTCCCGAAGGTTCGTCCGCGTCGGAGTGGCACGCTGCCCCGACCGAGAAGCATAGCCCCTCCACCGATTCGAGCAGGTACACGCCGATTTGGCCTTTGAAGCTGAGGTTCAGCGTGTTGGGCAGTCGTTCGGTGGGATGGCCCATGAGGGTCAGGTCGTCGCCGAGTGCGTCGGCGAGGTTGTGGTGGAGTCGGTCGCGCAGGTTGCGGATGGACGCACTGGCGTCGGT
>JAAEQG010000299.1 GCA_024231775.1 bacterium | reverse complement strand
GGTTTTCTCATCGCCACCCACGAACACATTGCCGACCGCCATCCCCTCAACCGCACCCAGTACGAGCATCTCAACCACCAGGCTCTGCACGGTTGGGAGATCGTCGACAACACCGCCCGCCTGTGTGTGATGAACCTGTACCTGCACGGCATTGGGGCCAACGGGGGGCACAGCCCGATCCGCGTGGACGACTCTCTCGCCAGCCATCCCGGCGAGCATTTTGACATGGTCCTCACCAATCCACCCTTTGGCAAAAAGAGCAGCGTCACCTACATCACCGAGGAAGGCGAACTCCGCCGCGAGTCCCAGACCATCGTCCGTGACGATTTCTGGACCTCGACCAGCAACAAGCAACTCAACTTTGTCCAGCACGTGCGCTCTATTCTCCAGATTCACGGTCGCGCCGCCGTCGTCGTTCCCGACAATGTCCTTTTCGAGGGCGGCGCTGGCGAGACTGTCCGCCGCAAGCTGCTCCACGAGTGCGACGTCCACACCCTGCTCCGCCTGCCCACCGGCGTCTTTTACGCCCAGGGCGTCAAGGCGAACGTTCTCTT
>JAAEQG010000298.1 GCA_024231775.1 bacterium | reverse complement strand
CTGGATGTAACGCCCGCGTTTCCGGTCGGTGCGAGTCTGGCTGCGACGTCCACCACTGGAACGGGTCAACCGGTCGAGGGGCGTGTCCAACCGGCGCGGCGAAAACGTCTCACCGACGGCGGCCTCTTCGCCATAGTCCCACCAGGCGCCCTCCGACGGCCACTGGGGGATGGTCTGCAATACCGGTTCCCGCGCTAACTGCTCTTGCTCGGACGACTCCTCGTCACTCATCTCCCCAGATACGGTTTTTTTTTACCCGCCATATCGATGACGCCTTCGGACTCTTCCTCGGCCTCGACCGGGTTCTGCGCGCGGGCCTCGGTCAGCCGGTCCGAAAGATCGCCCACCGTGACCTCCGCCTCTTGCAGCGGGTGTCGCTTCAGGCGATGGGGCAGCGCCAGTTCGGCGGCCAGCAGGATGTCGCGGTCGCTCAGTTGAATGCGACCCTCGAAGGCGGCGTGAGCACGGGCGGCTTTGAGCACCACCAGGTCGGCGCGGTGGCCGTCCACACCCAACTCGCCCATCATCGTCG
>JAAEQG010000297.1 GCA_024231775.1 bacterium | reverse complement strand
GGTCGGACGGATTCGTCTGCTGAACAAACTCCGCGTCGTTGAGAAAGGCGCAGTACTGGGCATTGGTGATCTCGTACTTACAGATTTCGTAGGTATACGTCGGCCCGTTAACCTCGTAGTCCGTGCCCGGAATCGTGACCATTTCAGGGGTGAGAGCCAAGACCTGTCCACTCAGCAGTAGAATGAACAACGCCGTCCCAGGTTTGAGAAACCTATGCATGGTGTTTTTCGCTCCTTGGCGTAAAGAACTTCGGATGTCCTCCAGGCCCACTGATGGCAACCCGTGGGCGCCTCCATGCTCTACGGCGCCGCGCCGAGAAGCTGCTGAAACCGCGCGAAGTCGGACAGGTCCACGTGGTCATCCCCGTTGTAATCGCAGGCCTCGTACCCGTAGCCGGGCGTTATCAGATCGACCGGACCGGTCATAGCGTCCGCGAAGAACGCGTAGTCGTCCAGGCCCACGTCGCCGTCACCATCGAAGTCGCCGTAACCGGGCGACCGCAACAGACGAAACCCGATGTTGTTCTGCGATGCCAAGCGCCCGGTCGTGAAGAGAAGGAAACTGTTGGTGGCGTAATACGAGGCACTGATCGTGTGGCGACCGCTGCGTGTGCTTCGGAAGTTCGGCGAGCCGGTCGACTTGTCGGTGCCCCATTCAGCCACGTTGGCGCACATGTCGTACAGCCCGTAGCGGTTGCCCGTGTCGTTCGTGGGCGTTCCACCGCTCAACAGGTTGACCCCGTCATACCAGCCCACGGGAGAGTGGCCGCTGGTGTACTCAAAGGGATCGCCGCTGTTGAAGAGATTGGCATCGGCGTTCGTGTTCGTGTCCGCGCCGTAGCCGAAGATCCAGTGATCGGGCTGCACCAGCTCGCCGCTGCCTGGGCCCGCGCGAACCGTGTCCGGCGCCGCGGGGTCGAATGCGGCGGCTTTGTACCATTCGTTATAGGGGGCCGCGACGTTGTTCCACATCCCTGCACTGATCCCGTCCATGGGCAGACGGTAGCCGCGGTAGTCGCGCACCAGGTCTAGGCGTTCGGAGGTCGTCAGCCCGCTGGAGGGGAAGTCCGCCGCGGTGACCGGATACCAGTCATCCTGCTCGGCCCCTTCGTGATAGCAGAGCTCCGAAGCATCCATGCCCGCATCGATCGTCAACCAGTTGCAGAACTTCACCGCTCCGTACCAGCTGACCGTGACTACCGGGTGGTTCTCATACGGCGCGAGAACATAGAAGCGGTTTCCGTAGGGCTCCGCCGCGTTGTACTTGATCTTCGATCGGAAGTCGGAAGTCCGATACAGCACCCGATCGATATCGAACACGCTCGTCATGGAGACATCGCCGTTCGCCTCGTCGATCCACATGTTGCTGCAACGCGGATCGTCCGGATTGGTCTGCTGAGTCCACTCCGCATCGTTGAGGAACAGGCAGTACTCCGCGACCGTCAGCTCATACTTCCCGATCTCGTAGGTATACGTCGGCCCGTCCACCTCGTAGTCCACGCCCGGGATGGTCACCATGTCCGGTTCGACCAAGCTGACTCGGGCAGCCAAGACGTGCTTGCTGACGTTGCCGGTCACAAAGACCAACTCGTTACCCACCACGGTCATGTACGAGACATGCACGGACATCGATGGGTCGCCCATGAAGTCTTTGATTTCCGAAGAGTGCAGGAAGGTGCTCAGTTCGCCCTGGAGGTCCACCCGCAGGATCGATGACGAGTAGATGTCGTAGAAGTACAGGTTGTCCTGGGCGTCGAAGGTCATGCCGTAGATGGTGGCGTTGGTCTTCCCGGTGTGGGCCTTGATGGCCGGCTCTTGGATCACTGGCACCAGCGCGCCGCCCGCGGCGTCCCAGCGGTAGATACCCTTGTTGGCTTTGATGGTGCTGTTGCGGGCCGAGAGGTGCAGGGTGTTCGTCGAGTCCATGGTCATTTCCTGGCTCGGTCCTGAGCTGGACCAAGCCTGGAACGCTGCGTAGGAGACATGCTCGCTGTCCACCCCATTGGTACCTACCAGGGTGAAGCGACGCACGGTCTGCTCCACGCCGGTCCACTGGGCCTTGTAGTAGGCATACGTGCCATCCTGAGGCAGCCCCCCCTGTGGTTCGTAGAGCGGATTCGCCGCAGTCACGTCCACGAACACCGGTGGAGTCTGGCCCGCCGCGCCGGGGGTAACCTCGACGATCGTCTCGTTGACGCCGTCGGTCACCATGTACGTTCCCCGCGACGGGACATACACGCATCCCATCGGCGACCCACCCCAATTGGCGTTGGGGACCAGGACAAGCCCGTTGGTCGCAGCGTACTCCCATTCGATCAGGTCGTCCCCGGCGATGAGCAGCTTGCCGTTCACCGGGTTGTACGCGATCGATACCGGGTTAACCCCGTGGTCGTCAGCCAGCGCCCAGACCGAAAGCTCCACCGCCCAAGCGGGGTTCGCCATCGCGCAGGCCAAGCCGACCACCACCGCGCCCCCACAAACCCGTCCCTGCTTGTGCCGCATGGTTACCGTCCTCCAGGCATGTAACCCACTACCCCTGTTCGGTTTCTCTCCAGCAATCCATTATAACAAGACCACTCGGCAGAACCGAGCAAGAAAGCGTCCGATCAAGAGTGGTTGCGAATGCTCCGGCGCGAATGTGTATGATGCCAGAGTCGCTGTCCACCAGAGGCCAACGCGTCACCACGGAACTCTCGAGTGCGCCGACGCAGCGGCGTCTCAGGATCTGGAAACGCTTGGGCATTTTCCCGAACGCACCTGTGCGGGAGGAACGTCAACCGAGGGCGCCAGTCCAAACCTCGGCAGTTGCCTCGCGAGTCGATGCAGGTTCGTGGTCACCCTCTACCGCAGACCCGCCTACGCTACGGCAAGAGATCAACCCGGGAGGTCGTCCTGCTCAAGGCCCATAAGCTCCACGTGCATGTCGCTGTAGAGTACCGACTTGTACTTGGTCACACCTTTCTGGTTGCCCTTGACTTGATGCGGCGCCTGCTTATCCTCGTCCCTTACGCTGTACCCTTCGCCAAAAGGACCCAGGAACCCGGATTCGCCGGGGAGCTTCTTGATGTTGTCCCAGAGGATTGTAACGAGGTACCTGCCGGACTTCTTGCTCACCTTCGTCGCCCACTCGTCGGCGTTGTAGTTGTTGGCTGAGTTGCAGAAGTAGGCATAGGTGTTGCCCCACGACTTCCATTCTTCCTCCATATCGCGGGGGCCGGGGTTGGACGGGCAAACCCAGGCCGGACTGTCGTAGGGCAGATACACAGGCTTGTCACTCTTGAGCGGATAAGCATACCCGGTGTAAGGATTGACGGCCGGTTGCTGACCGTAGTGCAGTACCGACTGGAGCCCCCATACTTCCGGCGGCGAACCGGGGCTCGTCTGCACGTTGGGGCGCACGCGGAAGGAGTGCGCCCCGATCGTCCAGTACGATGGGTAGAACTGCCTGTTCTCGTCGCTGTACGTCACCAGGGCGAGGCCGATGGAGTGCAAGTGGGCCATGCACTTGGTGAGCTTGGCCTGCTCACGGGCGCGCTTTAGCGAGGGCAGTAAGATCGCCACCAGCAGAGCGATGATCGAGACCACTACCAGCAGTTCAACCAGGGTAAAACCCCCGCTCCTCCGCCTAGCGCTTGCAGTTCTCGCCGGTCGCCGAACGCCGTTTGTCGAATGTTCACGCATTGAAATCACGCCTCCTCTGCGTCATCTCTGCTCGTTCCCGTCGTTGTCACGCGCCCCCGAAGAGCACCTGGAACTCCTTGAAGTCGGCCGGTCCACGTCGCTCTCCCGGTTGAGGTCGCTAACCTCGGGTCCCTCTGCCGAACAGGCGCCCCGGGAGACGTGACCGAGGGGTTTGTCCACGGCCGTCGCCCCAACCTTCCCATAGACGGTGCCGGCGTCGGCGGAGAACGTGATATTGTGATCGCCGTTCATGTCCACCCGGGAATCGTCCGCGACGCCGGTCGCCCCAACATGCCCGTAGATCAAACCGGCGTCGGCGCTGAACGTCACGTTACCGTCGTTGCTCGCGTCACCTACCTGAACCATGAGGTGCATCGCGAAGCTCTCCACGCCGGGCCAGGCGCCCTCCTCCGCGAAGATGGCGATCCACGTCTCGTCGGGCAGCACCGTACCGTTCTCCCGCACTTCGAGGACGCGCAGAGTGCCTAGACCGTCGTCCACCACGGAGAAGGTGAAGCCTGATGAGTAGTCGGTGGCACCGTAGCTGCGTCCGCTCTCCAGCGTGCGAATCTGGATCGCACCGGAGGGATCGCTGATCGCGGCGTCGAAGGTCAGGCGGATGAAGTTGTTGGAGAGGCGCCACAGGCTATCGTCATGGGCTGGGAAGCTGTCGATCAGCCCAGCACCACTATCGCATTCGGAGAGTACCGGCGGCTCGGCGGGAGGCCCCGTCCAAGCATCTCGGAAGAGAAGCCAGTCATCGCAGTCCACGTCACCGTCGTCGTCCATGTCGGTCATGGCAAATGCGTTGGAGCTGCACGCCGGCGGTGGGATGGTGATGCCCGGACCGGCGAGACAGTCAGTGAAGAACGGGTCGAAGTCGTCCATGTCCACGTCGAAATCCGCGTCGAAGTCGCCATAATCGAAGGTGTCGAGGTCCACCTTGAAGACGGTGTTGGAATCCACGAAGTTGAAGGTCAGCAACTCCATCCCGCGGATGGAGAAGCAGTTCAGCCCGCGAGGACTCCGCGTGCCCAGCGCCAGGGCGTCTTTGATCTCCTGTCTGGTGGCTAGTTCGATGATGTTCCCCGCCGGGTTCTTGGCCGGGGCCTTCCAAATGGACCTGGCCTGATTGTCTGCCCAGTAGACCGTCCCCATCGGGTCGGTGATCAGGCCCATGTGCTGCACACCGTTGGTGGGCTTCGTGTAGTCGGTGGGATCGATCACCCCGGCGGCCACGTAGCCGGCCACGGTCTCGTTGCTGGTCAGGAACGTATTCAGATCGGTGCCGTTGGTCGTCCAGAGTATGTCGTCGGTCTGGCCCTCGGAGAACCACACAACGCCGTTGCTATCGCAATGGACTTGCGACGCAGCCAGGCCCGCCCCGTTGGTGTCGAACATCCCCACCCATTCGGGAAGCGGTTCGATCCACTCCAGGCCAACGTCGTCCAGGTAGAAGATCGGCTGGGCGGCCCCCAGACCATCGTCAAACACGATGTCGCCGATGGTAGCTACGCCGAAGTCGCTGATGGGGATCTGGACGAGGGTCCACGCCTCGCTCAACGGCGTGGGGACCGCAACCGAACTGCCCACCGCGCCATTGTGGTCGTACAGCGAGACGTCAATCTGCTGGCCGCCGTCGAAGCCGCCGTGCAGCCAGAAGCGCAGGTGCGTGTAATCGGCCGCACTGCGAGGCACGTCGTCCTCGGGGTCGTAGCTGGCGTGCAGCTTCAACTGCGCCCCGGCAGCGTTGAACATCACGCCCAGGGACTCGGAACCCACCGCGGCCGGGCTGCTGACATCATCATCGTACGTGGCAAACGTGGTCTGGATGGACCACCCGGACACCGTTCCGTCCGCGAAGGCCCGGTCGGCGTTGATGATCGGGTGGCGACGCCCAGCGAGGTTCTGGGCCAGCACGTAATCGTGCAGGGTCTCCGCCGAAACGAAGATCGAGAAGGTCTCGCGCTGCTGGGTGTCTACCGCAATCAGGTTCTCGGAGATGATGTCACCGAGGTACAGCGTACCCCCGTCCGGGGACAGGCCGCCCTTGTTGTGGGCCTTGGGGCCCTTACTGGGGTTCTCGTCGTAGTAAGGTATGTTCGCCCGGAATGTCTCCAGGGTGACCCACGGCTGCATCATCATAATGTACGACAGGGTGTCGACCTGCGTGGGCTGCCCGGGCTGGAGCGGGTCCCGATCCAGCCAAAGCTCGTTCTCACTGACCACCGTCGTCACCTCATAGGTTCCGGAGATGATTCCAGAGAGATACCACAGCGCGTAGAGCGTTAACTGATCACCCACCTGGACACCCCGAGTAACGAAACCGTTGGTGCTGCTCAGCTCGCTATCGATCAGGCTGTACACCCCTCCAGTGTTGGACACGGTGATTCCGCTGGGCATCACCGGGTTCCCGTTGGGTAGGTTGGGGTCGAACTGGATCAGGTCACGCTCGCTGTCCACGCGTAGGTTACCGCTGAACGGATCCTTGAGCACGGAGATACAGGTGATGAAGTACTTGTCGTCCAGGGGGTTGAAGTTCATCCCCCAGGCATTATAGGACAGTGAATAGGATGGAAACCCGTCGCGGCCGAAGAACTCGATCTGTCCGGAGTCCATCAGCACCTCGCCCTCCATGTCCCACGGTTCGACCGAGTCCTCCAGCACGCGG
>JAAEQG010000296.1 GCA_024231775.1 bacterium | reverse complement strand
GACGAAACGAGAATCGTCTTGCCCATGCCCTGCAACTCGCGCAAAAGCTCGCGGATCTCGACCCGCGCACGGGGGTCCAGGCCCGAGGCCGGTTCGTCGAGGATCAACACCTGGGGGTCGTGGGCCAAGGACCGGGCCAGGCACAAGCGCTGCTTCATCCCCCGCGAGAGCGCGTCCACGTAATCGTCCCGCCGGTGGGCCAGGTCTACCAGTTCCAGCAGGTCACCGGTCAGACGGGTGCGCGTCTCGGGCGGGATCTCGTAGCAGGCGGCGAAGAAATCCAGGTATTCCCAGACCTTCATATCGCCATAGACGCCGAAAAAGTCCGGCATATAGCCGATGGCCCGCCGCACGCCCCGCCGCTCTTTGTGCACCGAGTGGCCCGCGACCCACGCCTCCCCCGCCGTCGGACGGAGCAGCGTCGCCAGGATGCGCATCGTCGTCGTCTTGCCCGCCCCGTTCGGTCCCACAAAGCCGAATACTGCCCCCGCTTCTACTGTCAAGTTCAACGCTTTCAAGGCCGTCAGTTTGCCGTACCGTTTGGTCAACCCCCGCGTCTTTATGATCGCCGCCGGATGTTTGTTATCCGCCATTAGTGTCGCCCCTTGATTGTGATTGTCAGGGTATTCACGTCAACCCACCCCGTGTCGTCCGTCTCCAAGCGCACGAGCACCTCGCCCTGTGGGAGAATGTATGCACCGGCGTTCGGAATCGAATGTTGTCCCCAGCCAAGTTCCACGTGTTCCCAATCTCCGCTCTCCTGGTTCCACAGTGAAACTGCCGCCGAAAGAGCGCCCGCATAGCTGTTACCCTGCAACTCTAGCACCAATTCTTCCACCTGCTCCACCATCATCCCCCGCCACACCGTAAAGCGACACACGACTTGCGACTCGGGCTCCAAGTGGCACCCTTCGGGCCAGACATTTACGTTGTCCGTCATTTCCTCCACCTGGCGAGTGATGAGGCTCGGCGGGATCACGATTGCCGCGTCGGTCTCTAGTTCCGCCACCGGCAGCGCGTAAAAGTAGAGCGTCGTTCCAACCGCCGAAAAGGGCCGCTCCACCACCTCGACCGCGAGCGGAGCGGTATCCTCCGCCCAACCCGCCAGGTAGACCCCCGACTCGAGGAGGCGAACGGTCGTGCCAGACCCGCCGAAATTGTAGGGAAAGAGCGCCCGGAGAAACTCGTGGCGCCGGTACAATGTGCGGTCCTCCCAGTAATTCCCCGGCCCCATGATCCGCTCCGGAATGTCATAACCATACACAGAGGGAGGCAATGGCTTTGGCGCCACCACACTGCCGGTGTTGTGGAGCAAGAGGTCGATAGATGCCTCCCCGCCAGCCTCCAGATCGCCCAAGCGCTGCTCGTCATCGCCCATCAGGAGCACAGCGCCCTGTAAAGGCGTCTCGCCGTTGCGGATGCTGCCCTCCAATCGCAACACGCCCGCTTCGTTCAAACCCAATCGCAGG
>JAAEQG010000295.1 GCA_024231775.1 bacterium | reverse complement strand
GCGGAGAACTCCGTTACCTGCGCACCCCCGGCGGCCACCGTCGTTTTCTGGAGGCGGATTTGCGCGCGTTTCTGGATGCACGGGAGCATCACGAACATCCTGCCGTATCGGAGACGCTCGCCAAGAGCCTGATCATCCAAACCCGGCAAGAGATGACGACGGAAAGCGTCTCCCACGAATCCTGGCACACCGCTTTTGGTGAGAACGACCTCACTGCTCGTCGGGAGAGCGGCCAGCGACTGGTGGGCCTGGCGCTCCAGTACACTATGCGCACGACAGACCGCGAACCCACCCTGGAAGAGGGGCGGCGCATCGGCCGGGAGTATGGGCAAGACGCTGCCCGGCGCGGTCTCTCCCTGGTGGACACTGTCCAGGCTTTTCTCTTCTTCCGTGAGACCCTCATCCGAACTGCCCGGCCTGGGCTGTCCACCCGAGGCCAGTACGATGCGGAGGACGTTCGCATCCACCGGGGCCTGCGCGAGTTCCTGGACCAGGTATTCTTTGCCATCCTGGAGGCTTATGAGCAGAACCTCCAGCGCCTTCTCTCCGCAGAGGTATCCACGTGATCGGTTACCCCATCACTTTGGTGCACCTGCACCGCGTCCGATGCCTGGTCGTGGGCGGGGGCAGAGTGGCGGCGCGCAAGGTGGCCGGCCTGCTCGCAACCGAGGCGCAGGTCGTCGTGATCAGCCCCGCGTTGTGCGAGCAGCTAGAGCTTTTTGTCGAGCGCGGTGACGTCGAGGTGCTGCGGCGCAACTATCGCTCCGGCGACCTGGAAGGAACCTTCATAGTC
>JAAEQG010000294.1 GCA_024231775.1 bacterium | reverse complement strand
GAGAGGTTGGGAGAGGGGCGTAACCGTCAAGGAATCCAACCCTCCCCTGCCCCTTCCTGCAGTGAGGGGAGCAATGGGATAGGCTCTGGTCTCCTGGTCTGGAAGCGGCGCGCTCCCGGTGCCCATCGACGCGCCCTGCCCAGTATATGCATGCCGTAGTTGACGTTCCGCCGCCCTAGGCGAGGTACGTCCGGGGCGGTTCATGCGCGGCAACATCGTTGCATAGTCCCCCGTGCAGTGTTGGCGCAGAGTTCTCGCCCGGCTGGCACGGCCACGCGTTGGGCGTTAGGCGTTAGATCTGACGGCGGAGCGCTGGCTTGACCAGGCCGTCGTACCCCTGGTTCTCTGAGCCCGGCGCTTGGCCGTTCTTGGCACCCCACGCCGAGAGACTTCTTGGGATGCAGGGAGTACTTCGAAAGTCCAGGGCAGCGGCTTAAGCCGAATCACCCATCGACCCTCATTCGGCCACGTAATGTAGGTGTATTCCCCATATTGACTACGGGGAACTCACGGGGTGGGATGAGAGGTGGAGGTGTTCTGCGCTCGGCTAGACAAGAGGCCGCTCCCACGCACGGAAACGGTGTTCCACGCGTGGAAGCGGCCTGAGTGATTGCACAGGATGCGGCGGACCTAGTAGTCGCCGACCTGGCTTTCCATGCCCGTAGCGTGCCGCTCGTGCGGAGCCTGGCCGGTCATCTCTTCCGGCGCGGCGGTCTTGCCGTTACAGGCGGATGCGAAGATCGCCACTGCCATCAGGCTGAGCGAAACCAACGATTTTGCCAACATACGCTTCAACATAAAACTCGCCTCCCTTAAGGGCCTGCATTTAGTCTGTTCGCTTCTCGCGCTATGCTCGTCACAAACCAGACACGAAATGATTGTACTGCTGAGGGTGATGTTCCGCAATCCGCCCTCCATCCGATTGCCCTATGATATAGCCGGGTTCGGCGAGAAGTCAATCACGCGTGGTTCACTACAGGGAATCTTCGCAGATTCTCCATGAGCGGACCCGGAAAGATGAGGTTATCGGTGGGGAGTTCCGGACGTCTCGCCGAAGATAGCTCCGGTCACACGCCTGATAAGACTCTCCCCCCAGTGTCGCGGCTCGCACGGCGTAGGCAGGACCAACAGTACAGCACAAAACCGCAGCTTTGCGAGTGGCGACCGCCGTCCACGCGACCCGCTGCAAGGCGCCGGCGACCTTGCCCTGCGGTGGCTGAAGTTCTTGGGTTACGCGGACGTGCCATTCGAGAACCGCTTCGCGGAGCGGCCTATTCATCCGGTCGTGAACCAGCGAAGGAACAGCCGATCCCGCCGCTCGGACTCCGGCGCAGTGCGCAGGCAATCCTGACGAACGTCCACCACCCGCCGAGGCCTCGTCGCACAGCGTTGACTAACCCTCCTGCCCAGTCGGCCGCTGGCGCTCGGGCCAGACGCGCTTTGCACAGCCGATTCGACACGCCGCAGCCGAGCGCGCATAAGGGGGATCCCTAGCGGATTCTCTGGTTTGGCCACCCTGTTTCCCGGTTGGGGAGACGTATCATAACCGCTTACACGAAAAGACATTATAGCCCATCGTAGGCGACGCTGGAATCGGTGAACGAGCCCACTAGGTCGTGTCGCGGCGCTCGCGGGCGGATTCATCATCCACGCTGAACCGATCAACGCCGGCGCGGTGGGCACGCCCGGGCGACAGGCACCGCGGGCCCCCGACCGATAACTTCGCGGTTGAAGAGTGCATCGCCAAGCGAATCTCCAACGCTCTCGGGCGGGGGCTGCCACGTGCAGACGAAGCTCGCCTCACCAGGCGGAACGAGCGAACGGAGTAGTGCCTCAGAAAGGACATTGAGTTTATCGATCGGGCGATCCGCATCGGTCCAGCCTACGTGGTAGCCCACGTGGGCAAGGCGGTTACGCACCGCTTTATGGGACGCTGAACGCACTGCCCCGACGAGGCGGTCCCTATCGCCCGAGAGGCGGTATTCCTCGAACGGGCCGCTTACGGACTGCCTACGACGATCCGAGACATGCCCAGGGCGTAGGTCAGGTGGGTTGGCTTGAACTCGAAGGAACTCAACTCGACTTCGTCGGTCGGGTAGCTCTGCTCGCGACGTCAAAGAAACATGTTGTTCGGTCGGGCACCCTCTTGACTACTCCTACGTCGTGCGAGTACGCTGTTCTGCGGTAAGGCAATCCTCAGCGGTTGCGCTTCCTGGATTCGGCGTGCGGTCCAAGCGGGGCGGGTCTCGCTGACCGCTCGTTGGTGTGGTTGCGCATGGGGTTCACCACGACAGCGGGTTCATCACGGCAGCACCAAGCGGCCTGGGTGTGTAGTTCGTTCTCACCCAGACCTTGGGGCGACCTGGGGGTTAATGAGTATGGTTGACGAGTCGGAAGTCCGGGGGGACCAGGAGTCCGTCCCCGGCAAGCAATACCACGTGAGTTTCTTCAAACCCGGTTCTCCGCATTCCGCCGCCAACATGAAGATGATCATCGCCATGGTGCTGATCTGGGCGGTGGGAGTGTTCGGATTCCAGGTGGCGCTACTGCTCCTGAACGAACCCGTGCCGGAAGAAACGCTGGGGCGTTTCGAGGCGGTGTGGCCTGCGGTGGCTGAAGGTGCGGCTAAGCAAGAGTTCGCCGAAACGCTGCTCATGGTTCTGGGCAAGAACGTCGCCCTGAAAGACCCCGACAAGGTGGTGCTCAAAGAGGGTTTGAGCTGGGCGGTCGAGGGGTTGGTCGCCGCGGACGAACGCTCGACTTTGGACGGTCACCTTCGAGACCTGTGCGATGCCGAGCTTGCGTTGTCCGGCGATGATGCCGCCGCCAAGAAGACGCGGATCCGGGAGATAGGGGCCGCCGCCATAGGGCTGGAGGACTCCGGTTTCGACAGTCTGATGGCGGATCTGCTGCCGTCCTCGCTGCTGCCCAGCGCTCAGACTGAGTTTGGCGAAGCGAGCCGGACGGCGTTGCCGGAGATTATGAAGAAGTACCTTACTCACAACCGGTGCTTCCTGACCGATTTCCGGTTCTTCGGTTTCCCATTCCATTACTGGTATACGGCACAGTTCCTTCTGATCATGTTTGTGGTCTTGTGTTGTGTCTACGCGTTGGTGACGGACCGTCTTCATAAGCGATACGGCTTTGTTGAAGAGTAGGTGCGAACGAGACCGCCTTTGTGCGATAACGGAGGACTGAACCTAACCATGTGTACGATCTCTAGATTCCTGCCGGCCGTCCTGTTCCTGGCTATGCTCGCCGGTCCCGCCGTAGCGGCAACGGACCAGGGCATGCAGCTGGAAGGCGATTTCAAGACCGGTCCGGCGGTCATTCTGATAACCATCCTGATTGCTTTCGTTCTGGTGGGGGTGTTCAACCGGGCCAAGGACACCTCCAGCTACTGGGCGGCCGGGCGCAAGATCTCGCCGGTTGGGGCGGGGATGGCGATCGCATCGAACTGGATGAGCGCCGCATCGTTTCTGGGTATGGCTGCGATCATGTACGGTTCCGGCTACCACGGGCTCGCTTACGTCGTGGGGTGGACCGGAGGTTACGTGCTGTTGCTGATTCTGATGGCCGGGCAGATCCGGCGTTTCGGCAAGTACACCGCCGCCGATTTCATCGGCGATCGTTATTACTCGCGTGGCCTGCGGGCGTTCGGGGCGATCCTGGCCATCCTGGTGAGCTTCAGCTACTGCGTAGGGCAGTTTGCCGGAATCGGGTTGATGTGCAAGTGGATTCTGGGCATCGACTACTCCTGGGCGGTCATCATCGGCTCCGCAGTGGTGCTGTTCTACACGCTCATCTCCGGCATGCTCGGCGTAACCAAGAACATGCAGATCCAGTACGTCATCATCATTATCTCTTTCCTCATCCCGTTGTTCTTTCTGTCGGATGGGTACGATTACGACACCACGATCCCCCAGGCTGATTATGGGCACGTAGTCGGCGATGTGGTGGACGGACTCGAACCGGGCAAGGGCGAGAACGTGATGGGGCATGACTACGGCATCCTGCCATCGCCGGAGTACGCCATGCCCTGGGATCTCTGTACGGGGCGGAGCGCCTTCCAGTGGATCGCGATCTGCTTCTCGTTGATGATCGGCACTGCAGGTTTGCCGCACGTGATCCAGCGTTTCTACGTGGTCCCCCGGGCACGGGACGCGCGCTGGTCGGTGGTGTGGGGGTTGTTCTTCATCTGCATTCTGTACTGGAGCGCTCCGGTCTACTCGGTATTCGGGAAGATCCTGTCAGCCAACCCCGAGGTCGGCAAGCTGAACAAGGACGCCATCGTGGTTTACACCGCCCAGCTCGGGACGGTTCCGAAGCTGATGGTCGGACTCCTGGCTGCCGGTGCGGTTTCGGCTGCTTTCTCCACCGTTTCCGGATTGCTGATCGCCGGGGCTTCGGCGTTTTCGCATGATCTGTATTACCGAGTGCTCAACCCCAACGCTCCGCAGCATCTGCAGATGGTCATGGCCCGGATCGGTACCATCCTGATGGCAGTGGCGGTTGCGGCGGTGGCGTTGCTGAAGTTGGGTTTGATCGCCCAGTTGGTGGCGGTGGCGTTCTCTCTTGCCGGATGCACGATCTTCCCGTTATTCTTGCTGGGGATCTGGTGGAGCGGTTCGAACCGAGCGGGGGCGTGGGCTGGGCTGTTGTGCGGCTCAGCGGTAGCCGCCGTGGCGCTGGTCTACTTCATCGCGGGCAAGTACGGCGTGGAATTGCCGGCGAAGGAGACGATCACCTACTATCTGGATGCGTGGTACTTTGCCTGGTTGGGGGCTCCTTTGGCGATCGCCGCCAACATCGTGGTTTCGTGCCTCACCGGCAGAGACACGCCGCAGGAAATCTGCAAGCTGCTCGCCACGAAAGTGCATGGCGAGTAGAGACTTGGCGCGGTAGACTCGACAACGTGGCGCGGTAGAGTCGAGCACGCGTGGATTGACGTACACGCATTCCCATGCGTCCTCCCTCCTTGGAGCGAGGATGGAGCGCGCAGGTTCCGCGGAATCCGTTCTCTTGCCCAACCTCTCCGAGGAGGAGCAGAGGGAACGGACTCAGGTTTTGCTGTTTGATCGGTTGTCGCCCTATCTCAATGGCGGCAGGCACGGTCCGATTCCAGCTGGAGAAGAAGTCATGACAGCTATCCCCCAATGGTCGTCTAGGATTATGGTTCTATGCGCGTCCGCGCTCCTGCTTTCGCAGGTTGCGCCTGCCGCCGCTCAAGACAAGGCGCCGCCTTCCCCACCGGAAGTTGCCGCCCTGCCCGCGCCCGAGCCCGAGGTTGAGTCGTTCGACCTGCGAACCACCAAGCGTCTGCTCGGCGATTTCGGCGGGGCGCGGACGGCGATGGAAGACGCCGGCTTCAAGTTCACCTTCATCCTCGGAAACACGACCAGCATCAACTTCCGCGGGGGGTTGAATACCAAGAACACCATCAACAACGGCTCGCGGGTGTTCTACATCTTCGAGACTGATTTCGAGAAGATGGGCCTGGTCGAGGGGGGCAGCTTCTACGTCCGCCTGCTGCAGGAATGGGGAGATGGTCTGCGCGACGATTTGGGCTCGCTGACTCATCCGTACTACCTGATCGCGTCGGGTGGAGAGGTCTCCTTTGATCTCGACAAGTGGTGGTACAAGCAGACCCTGTTCGACGGCCGTTTGGAGTTTCGTCTGGGTAAGCTGCTGAATATTGTCGACCTGCTCGATCGTAACGCCTACGCGGCGAACTACCTGAACCAGTTCAGCAACCAGGTGTTCAACTACAACTCGACCATCCCCGCGGCGCGGGCTCTGGGGGCGTACCTGAAGGTGCAGCCGACCGATTGGCTGTACTTCCTGACCATGGCGGTGGACCCCTACTTCAGCCAGACTTCGTGTTCGCACGGTTTTAACGGCTTCGACACCGCGTTCGGCGACGATGCCCACTTCCTGGGCTTCTGGGAGATCGGAGCGACGGCGAAGTTCAAGAGTGCCAACGGCGAACTGCCGGGAACCTATCGGGCGGGCTGGTGGTACGATCCGCGCACCAAGAAGGTGATCTTCGACGACCTGGGCGGTCTGCGGGCGACCCAGGAAGAGAGCGGCGACGTGGGTTTCTACGTCAACTTCGATCAGATGGTCTGGAAGGAAAACGACGACGCGGCGGACAAGCAGGGTCTGGGCGTCTTCGGCCGCTACGGGTATGCCCACGCGGACGTGAACGCGGTAAGCCACTTCTGGTCGGCGGGGGCGTCCTACCTGGGGCCGATCCCGTCGCGCGACGAGGACGTCTTGGGATTCGGCGTCGCCCAGAGCATGATGTCCAAGGAGCTCCGCGAGGAGGTCAACTCCCTGGCTGATCGGGAGACGGTCTACGAGCTCTTCTACGCCATCAAGGTCGCGCCGTGGTGCGTGATTACCCCGGATCTCCAGGTGATAACCAACCCCGGCGGTGACAAGAACGCCCGGGATGCCCTCATCGGCGGTGTCCGGGTGAAGATCGTATTCTAGTGCTCCGTCGCGCGTCGTTTGACGGCGCGTCCCAAACCGAGCCGCGACCGTCAGGGAGCGTTTCCTGGCACGACTGCGCGGATTGGCTCACTTGCCGCCCCGGCCCTGACCGCTCGTGTTCCAAGTGGGACGCGTATCAGATCGTCGGCGAAGCTCGGTCAGGATGCCCGATCGGCCCCAACGGGGCCAAGACATTTAGCCAGGGGTGAATCCTTGACCTGCGGCTATGCCGCAGCTCAAGGGGGAACCCCTGGACCGGAATGCCCTGGCTCTCTCGGTGCCCTGAAAGGGCACGGGCACACGTTGAATGCTGCGTACGCGAGTTTGGTTCTGTCTTCCCGGAAACTTTGTGGGCTTGCCGTCCGCCGCTCCTGCCGGAGCGGGTGCCTTGGGTGGCTCGGTCTCCAGGGGTTCCGCTTCGCTTCACCCCTGGCTATACCCGTGCGCCCCGCCGGGGCGATGGGCTTGGCCATGGCTTGCGCCCCGGGGCTATGCTCTTGGCAATGACCCTACGCTGCTTTGGGCAACGCGGCCGGTCTCCACCCCACGCCGCTTTGGGGCAGCTTCCACTCTATGGCGTCCGCTGCCACAGAGAGAAGAACTCCGCACCAAAACCAGTTCGTCACCCACAAGCGGTGACGCTACGTCTACCGTTCTCCTCACAAGAAACCGTCCCTCTTGGCCAACCTATTGGGAGGAGAACCTTTCTTTTTTGGGACCTGCGAATCACACTGATGCAGATGGCCGACGCACCAAATGCGTCAGCATCGAGGATCTGGAACCGCTGACCACACCCGCGGGCTGAGCTGATCGAGGGCTGCGCATACTGCCAAGTGCGTAACCAGGTTTCCTATCAGAACTGGCAACGGTCCGCCGTAAGACTGGACACGTCATTGCGCGGTCATGCCACAACGTATATTCTCAGAATTGCGTGTAAGAACTGGATGACTTGCCCCGACTCCCTTACTGGACAACTGGGGGGGCACAGTTTATTCGGGGGCGTGCGCTCGCTAGACTCGGACGAGGAGCCCTCACCTCGCAACGCGGAAGGATGACCCCATGTCGGACAAGGCTTTAGTGGCATGCCTGACCCTCTCGTCTCTCGCCTGGGCCAGCTCGGCGTTTTCAGAGGAACTCGTCGGCGTTCGACCTCCGCTGCCGGGCATGACGTTTCTCGCCGGCGAAGGGCGTGATCCGTTCCGGCTGGTCGCACTGGGATCGTGCAGCCAGGCGGCTCTGCCCAGGGCGGGCGAGCTGTATTGGAGTGCTCTTGATCTGTCTCCAGACCGGGCTGAACTCTTCGGCATCTCTTGGGACGAGCTATACCGGATCGATCGCGCCGGGGGCGGGGGCGATCGGATCGGGCCAATCGGCTATTCGCACGGGGACCGGTCGTGGTTCGTCGGCTCGGCAACGGTCGAGATCCACGAACCGGGCTTCACTGGACCTTATCAGTGGTATCTGCGGGCCGCGGTTGAGCTGGCCAGCGATAATGATCCACTCTACGAGCAATCGATCGAGCAATCCGGGGAGGTTATGGCGTCTTCCAACGGGATGGTGCTCGTGGACGAGTTGGTGGATGGCGGTGCGGGGACAACGGTTCGTCTGCGCGCGACGCTGGACGATGTCGGGGTCGTCTATATTGAGCTGGTCGACTTCGCCGGCGCGGGCGCGGCGTATGTGCAGGGAATCTTCTCCGCGGTGGTACCCAACGCCACCACAGTTGCGCCGATTCGGCTGCCGATCACCGGATTCACGATCTCGCCGGTCGGGCAGATGGTAGCTCTCTCCGATGCCGAGTGGGATCCGCATGGCCGGGCGTCCCTCTACGAAATCGAAATCGTCGGCGAAGAGGTGACAGCCGCGCGGATCGCCCCACTGGACGTCGATGACGTTTGGTCAATCGAGTTCGCCGACGACGGCACGCTCTACGGTGCGGGGGAACGATTCTACGAAATCGACCCGCTGACCGGGGCTGCCACGCTAATGGCTGAATTGAGCCCAACGGTGATCGTAGCCCAGGACTTCGCTTCAGATGGTCGCCTGTACGGGTTAGGGGTCGACCCGGACGGCACGCGTACGGTGTACGAACTGAAGCCGGGCGGTGGCGATGCCGAAGGGATCACGCGCTTGGCGGACGGGTTCTACTGGGGCCTGGCTGTTGTCGACGTAGACCCGGCTGACCTTGACGGTGACGGCGACGTGGATGGTGATGATGAGGCGTTGTTCGACACCGAGTATACGGGGTCGCTGGACACGCCGTACATCCCACCGGCTGCTGCCGAGCCGTCGCTAGCGCTTCCCCTGGTAGCACCGTGGGCGGACGACTGGCCGGGGGGTTGTCAGAGTTACAGCGACATCAAGCTGCACTGCGCCCCGGGGGCTAATGCGTACCGGTTCGACGGCAGCGACTTCGAGTTCCCCGGCATCGTGGTGGACGGCAACACGGCAGGCCTCGACAACACCAGCGCCACCGTTTACCTCGAGCACGACGACGAGTCGCTGTGGATTGTGCTGGAAGTCCGCGACGATGTGGTGCAGTACGACGACAACGTCGAACTCTACCTGGACGCCAACAACAGCGGTTTGCCCGTTACTGAGGGGGACCCATTCGGATTCCAGGCCCGTCTGGATCGGGACGGTGACAAGACCGGCGATGCAGCCGCGCTGCCCGTCTGGGAGGGGCAAGTAGAACCGGCCTATTCGCCGGACATTCAGGCGTGGTTCAAGGTGGACAAGGCGGCGACAGGCCTGGCAACCGGCGGGACCTACGGATTCGACTTGGCAGTTCGCGACGACGATGACTACTCCGGCTACGTGATCCCCACCTACTACTTCCTGTTCTCGGTGGACACGAACGGGTGGCGGGATGAGCGGCAGTGGGGCAACATCTATCTGGCACCAGGACCGTTGCCTGGACAGCCGGGCGAACCACATCCCGACTCCTGGACTGAACTCGTCGATGTCAATACGAACCTGAGTTGGACGCCGGCGCCGGACGCCGCAACCCACCGGGTTTATCTGGGTGCCCACCCCGATGAACTGGTGTACCTGGGTGAGCAGCCTGGCGCTTCCTACGATCCCGGGACATTAAGCGAGGGCTGGACGTATTACTGGCGGATCGACGAGGTCAACTCCAGCGGCGTGCGCACCGGGCCGACCTGGGCGTTCACCACCGAGTGGAACCCAGCCGACGTGGACCACGACGGCGACGTTGATGGGCACGACCACCGACGGTTGTTCCAGCGGCCAGCCGGCGACCTGAACGGCGATGGCGTGGTTAATCCGACCGACTATGTGGCGTTCGTGGCGGCGCTCGGCGCGAGCGTGGGCGATCCGGCGTATGACCCCGGGCTAGACTACGACAGTGACGGAATCGTGTCGCTCGACGACTACGAAATCTGGACCTGCCACTACCTCGGCATCCTCGAAGTGGGGACGGGAGAGGTCGGCGGTGAACGAGAGGTGAGCGACTTTGATTTCGATAGGCTGCTGATTGGCATGCGCAGCCCTTCAGCACTCGAACGCGGTTTCAAATACGGCGGGGTGCATGGGAGAACGAATGATGGTCGTTAACAGACGCGGATTGACCCTGGTCGAGACGGTGGTCGCCATGGCTCTGGTGGGGTTGGCGGGGACGCTGGCGACCGCGGTGCGTTCCGAGATGGCGGAAGATGCCCGGAGCACGAAGTGCCAAGCCAACCTGAAGCGCGTAATCCGGGCCATTCACGAGTACACGGCGGACTACAACGGCGTGCTCCCAGGCCCCATCCATCCAAAGATCGGTCGGCACATGTACGACCTTGGTGCAGGCTCCTCCGTCACGGATCGGCAGAAGTCGCTCTCGTGGTTGTTGCGGCCGTACTTTCCGCACGTGGGAGATTCCGTCACCGCCCCGGGCACACCGAACCCGATCGTCGATGAGATCCTGACGTGTCCGACGGCGAACATAATCGCGCCGGACGAGCAATTCTTCGCCCAAGCGGAGATGCAGACCGGCTGCTGGCGGGCGCGGCCGTACAACTACACGTGCAACACGTGGGGGCCCAACGGCCAAGCCGGAAGCTCGTTCGGCGGGACGCCCGAGTGGCCCTCTACGGACCCGCCGCATTACTTCGGCGCCTGGTACTATTGTGACTCCGATCCTTCTGCCCACGAGGGAAAGGTCAGCTGGCGCCCGAAGAAGCTAGAGCGCATAAAGAACGCCAGCGCCGAGTGGGCGATCGCCGACGCCTGGTATCGCCGCATCGCCAGAGGACCAACACGTCCTGGCGATCAGCCCAAGCGCGAGTGGTTGGGTACGTTCGCGCCACATGCTGACAGTTACCAGCCGCCCATCCCCTCGGCGCCGTACCATCGCGTTTCGCCCCGGGATGCACGCTCACATGCCGAATGGGGGAAGAACATATTGCCCGAGATTCCGTTCGAGGGCGAGACCAATCAGGCTTACTTCGACGGGCATGTGGCACCGTTTAAGGGACAGTGGAACGAGCCTGGAGAGGGCGGAACGGTCAATCCGTACTGGAGCGTCTGGGGCGGAAGCCACTTTACCGGCGAGCCCTGGTATCCATAGGCCGCGCGGTGCTCGAACGTAGTCAACGCCGGCGGCAGCGGGCGGTCAAGGCGTAGCCGTTCACTGCGCAGTAGTCTGCTCTCCCCGCGTATCGTAGATGAGTATCGATCCCAGACGTTCGACCGGTTCGTACTCGCCCAGCCACCGGGCGTAGTCACGTGGGACGTGCAGGATCTTCCCCTCGCGGGCAATCACCACGTAAGACTGCCCGACTACGTAGTTGACACTCACCGCGATCACGTCCTCAACCGGACCAGGGCCAAGTGGTCGCGCACGAATCCCGTACAACCCCGGCGAAACGTGACCGAAGTAGAGCAGTTGGATCGGCTCTTCGCCCTTCATCCGCCGAGCAACCGCACCCACCCGATAGAGGTCCTGCCCCCAATCGAGGTTGGAATCCACTAGCCACTCCTGTCCGCCCGACGCCCCCCCGGCTGCCGCGTTGAAGAACGAGAGGTAATTCGGATGCGTCACCGCAGCCATGAAGCCGTAAACAGTCAGCACGCCGACCGGCAACCACCGCCGGCGCCGCTTCCGGTTCAGCAAGCGTTCCCAGAACGCCCCGCTCAGCAGCAGCAGAAACGGTAACACCGGCAGCACGTGGCGGATGCCGAGGTTCAGACGGCTGAGCAGTGACAAAGCCACAAACAGAACGGCGGTGGGCAGGAGACACGTCCAGCGCTCCCGCGCGTCCAACCGCCCCCCCAGGCAGCCCGCCAGCCCGATGGCGATGATGACCAGCGTCACCAGCGGCAGCTTCACCCCCAGGGCGACCAGGTTGTAGTACCACCAACCTTCCTGCGACCACCGGCCCATCAGATAGCCGCCGAACTCGCCGGATTCGGTGTCCATCTTCTGCCCGTCGAAGCCGATCACGTACGCCTCCGGCAGAGGGACCGGCATAGCCCCGGGAAGGTACGTTTGGCTGCTTTGGCAAAACGACGAACTGAAGGCGTACTCCCGCAGCGGTTTGAAACTGCCTCTAAAACCCATGCAGAGGTTAATAGTCAGCAACGCCGCCACGGAGACGATCCCCACGTCGCCCGCCGCGCCCAGCACCCACCGCCCCCGACTCCTCCCGCCGGACGGCCACCGGTGCACCACCGCCAACCCGGCAACGACCGGGAGCAAGAGCAGCGCGGTAAACTTGATCGAAAGCGCCGTCCCCAGCACGCCCCCGGCGATTATTAGCCTCCACCAACTCCGCCGCCGGTACGCCCGGCGCAACATGTAGACCGTCAGCAAGACGCTGAACATGCATCCGACGTCAGTGGTGGCCAGATGAGCGTGGGCCAGCACGGTCGGCGAGAGAAAGTACAGGCTGGCAACCACCGCCGCGGCGCCGCCGCCGAACAGATCGCGTGCCCAGAGAAACAGCACGATTCCGGTGCCCAGCCCCAGTAAGACGATCATCAACCGCGCACGAAAGAACAGCTCGAAGTACCGGGCGCGATTGACTTCCATAAACCGGACGCCGTACTGCCACGGCCCCCAGTCCCACGAGGTCTTGGTCACTTCCGGGATGTTCACCTGTGAATCAAACGCGATGGGCAGCGCCATCCAGTAGCGCAACAGAGCGGGACTCTTGCAGTACAGGTCGGTCCGTCCTTGGTTCCAGTAGGCGCACCCGGCGGGCACGTGGGCGAACTCGTCGACGGTGGGAGTCTCGACCCACGCAGCGTGGATGGTCAGCACCAGATAGGCCAACGCCGCCACCGCAAGCAGCACCAGCCACCAGCGCGCCCTCTCCGCGGAAGACGCGGTACGCACCACCCCCACCGCTGAAGCGATGGGGCACCCGCGCGAGGGGCCGCCCGCGTGCTGCTCTCCCCCCTCAGAGAGCGGCTGATCCGACGTGGTGTCCTGGTCGTCTCCCTCCATGAAACGCCTCGTCAACGCTCCAGGTTCGTTACCGAGGACGCTCTACGCCGGGACCCAGGACAGATCGAGGATCGTGTTCGTCGGCTTCTCCGTGTTGAACACCGCCTTGATCGGCATGCCCATTTCGGGGTCGCCCTCTTTGAGGTAGCTCATCAGCTTGGTACATACGCCTTCGAGCTCCACCGAGATCAGCGGGCACGGAATCGAAGCTCGAAAGTAGAACCCCGGATAGAGCACCTTCGAGTAAGTGTAGAGCTTGCCCGTGGTCGGGGCTTCCACCCATTCCATGGGGTGCCAGCAGTCCGGACACTCGCAGCGCGGCGGAAGCCACAAGCGCTTCTCTGCGCACTCGGGATTCGTACATCGCGTCGCGAGGAGCTTCTTCGCCCGCAATCCGGTGAAGAACTTGCCCCACCCGCCGTAACTGTGGATGTGATAGTGGTTACGCGGGTTCTTGATCACCAGCGGATCTTCGTTCAGAATCTCGGCGATACTACCGTCAAGTTTGATCGTCATGGCTTGGACCTTCCTGTATTGAGCATCGCGGTTATGTCAACCGAAGCGTTCATACGCGCGCGAACCTGTAGTTCGCGGTTCCTTTCATGCAACCAGCTCATCCCTTCTCCAGGACAGACACGGTCACGTGACTGCCCGTGCCCGCGTGCGAAATCGCACAAGCACGCTTGGGATTCTTCACCTGGAGGCTGCGGAAGTCGGCGGGCTTCTGCTTGCCGTACCGTGCCCAGCGCTCGGAATCCGCATGGAAACGATCCCACTTGCCCTGGAGCTGCCACAGAAGCTCGATGATCTGGAAGATGCCCGTCGCTCCCACCGCGTGCATGGTCCCGATCAATCCGCCGGAGAGGTTCGTCGGCAGCTTGCCCTCGAGGTAGGCCTCGTCCGATTCGATGAACTCGCGCCCACGCCCGTAAGGCCGCAACCCGATGTCCTCGTAGGTCTGGATGTCGCTGATCGTAAAGGCATCGTGGGTCTCGAGGATGTCGAAGTCCTCCACCGGGTCCTTGATCCCCGCCATGTTGAAAGCCAGGTACGCCGCCATCCGCGAAGCCAGAAACGAGCTGAACCCCGGCCACTCGTTGCGCTTGCCGTTGAAGTAGTCTTTGTAAGTCTCCTCGGTTTCGTTGGGCAGCAGCAGGATGGGCATGTGTCGCCGGTCAGCCGTACGCAGGGTGTGCGTCCCGCCGCAGATCGCCTTGAGCAGAATCGGCTGATCGGTCAGCTCATGGGCGACCTTCTCGTCCGCCAGGAACAGAACCGCCGCCCCGGTGCTCATCACGCAGCACTCCAGGAACGAGAGCGGATCGGAGACCATGTCGTTCTTGAGTACGTCCTCGATAGTGTAGTGCCCCGGGTTCTGCGAATAGGGGCTGAACCGGGCGTACTCGTGGTTCTTGCAAGCGATCTTGGCCAGCGTTTCCCGCGGGACGTTGTTCTCGTACTGATAGCGCTGGGCCATCAGCGCGTAGTAGCTGGCGTACATCCAACCCAGCTCGCTCTCGAAGTCCTTGCACGCGGCGCTGGCGATGTACGAGTTCCCCACCTTGGTGGGCACCTCGTCCATCCGCTCCCAACCGACCACCGGAACGCAATCGGCGTATCCGCTGGCCACCGCCTGGGCTGCTGCCAGCACCGATGAACCGCCGGTGGCTCCCCCGGTTTTCACCTCGATGTTCCCCAGCGGATCGAAGCCGAGGTAGTCATGTATCTTCGAAGCCGCCAACAACTGGTCACCAAAGTGATCCGCAAACTGCGAGTAGACGCACCAGTTCACCTTCCGCCGCAGTTCCTCGGGACTGACCTTGAGGTCGTTCTCCTCGACGGCCATGCGCATCGCTTCCGTGCATAGCTCGCTGGAGTTCTTCTCCGGATAGCGTTTCCGAAAGTCCGTCATCCCGCCCGCCACAACGTAGACCGGCTTTTCGAACTTCGGAATCCGCAGGTTGCCCGGGCCGAATTTGATCATGACTCCTCCACCTTTCGCCTAAAGGACGTGAAAACGAATCATCCAGGCTGCATGGACGCGCCCATTTTATGCCAGTCTAGCGGCGCCTGGCTGCCGTGTAAAACAGCCCCGCCGAAGCACGGGCACGCCGCCCTGTGAAGGTGAGGGCGCGGGCATGACACCTCAACCGTCACAAGAGTACAATGTCCCCAGCGGTGAAACTCGGCAAGGTGGGAGACTCTGCGCCATGGAACGCCCGACTCTGCTGATGATCCACGGGTTGGTGGGTTCGCTGGGCTACTTCGACCCGCAAGCCCGTATGCTCGGCGTCCGCGTCGTAACCGAAGACCTGCTCGGATACGGGCGTCATGCCAACGTGCCCTCGGAGCGCTTGTCCATCGCCGCCCAAGCCCAGCACGTCGCTCGAATCATCGACGGGCTGCCTGCTGCCCGCCTGTGGCTGTTGGGGCACAGCATGGGTGGCGCAGTGGCCGTCCTGGCGGCGGAGCTCCGCCCCCAGCGCGTGTGCGGCTTCATTAACGTCGAGGGCAACCTCACGGATAAGGACACCTTCTGGTCGCGCAAAATCGCTGCGCAGTCACCGGACCAGTGGGCCGACGAATACCGCAAGATGCAAAGTGACCCCGCCGGTTGGCTCGAGCGCTGCGGCGTCACCCCGGACGCAAAACGCACCGCGTGGGCCAAGCACATCCTCGACCATCAGCCGTCGGCAACCGTGCATGCCATGGCCCGGGCTCTGCTTGCGGAGACCCGGGGAGGTGAGTACCTGACCGTTGTTCAACAACTGCTCGACCGCGGACTGCCGATACACTTGATCGCAGGAGCTAAGTCCGCCGCCAGCTGGGGCGTCCCCGACTTCGTGCGCACCGCAACCGCCTCCTACACCGAGCAACCCGACACCGGCCACCTCATGATGCTCGAAGCCCCCGACGCCTTTTGCGAGATCGTCACCGCAATCCTCAAGGGATTCGCGCAGCGCACATCCTGACGCCCTGCCACCACCGCGCCCGCACCCCGCCGGATCAGCTGCTTCACCTGACACTCGGGCGGATGAGCAGGCAAAGCGTGTCCTCCGGCGACTGCTCGCCGATGTGCTCCGCGGGAATCGTCAGCAGAACAGCCTGTCCTGCCGCCAAACGAACCTGGGAGCACAGAGTCTGCATCCCGGCGGAGCGAAGCTGAACGCCGAGCTCCTCAGTGTTACTCTTCATGAACGCCTGATATCCAAGCGGCCCCGGCGTCGCCAATGCCAAACTGACCTCGAGGGTAAGCGTCTGGCCATCCGCCGCGAGCGCCGGCAACATGACGAGTTCGACACCGCTATTGGCCTGGTCGATGCTCGGTTGGTACGCCACCGCCGATTCGTCCACCACCGGCATCAGCCCGGCAACGTAATCACGCTGGTACAGGCTGCTCACCAACTGGGCCCGGCCACTCGGACCGGTGGTGGTCATACGCAGCATGACCGCTCCCTCGCCAGCCTGCTCCCCTTCGAGTGCCTCAGCCCGGGCCACCGGCAGCCGCGGCCAATCCGAGGCCAGCTCCGCACGTAATTCATCCAATGTCTCACGACCTATCCGCACGAGGGTGGAGTGCAAGTCCACGGTTCGAGGCTGGGAGCTGCGCAGCAGGGCGAGCAGTCCTTCAAGTTCCGCATGCACGACCGGACCCGCCGTCACGATGAGACGGTTACCCTGTCGCCGCACCGTGTCGCATCCACCGCTCTCTCGCCACGTTTCAGGGAGCACGGTTTCGCGGATCAGCTCGATAAGCTCCTCCAAGCGCTCGAACATCGACCCCGACACGCCCCCGCCGCCCTGAAACGGGTTCTGCAAAGCCATACCGCCTCCCGGACCCTCAGCACCATCAGCCTCTCTGCCGGTCAGGTGCAGACGCAGCAGAGGAGTATTAAGCAAACGTCGCCGGGCGAAGCCCGACTCGATCAGATCGCTGACGTCGTACACCCGTAGAACCGGCTGAGCGGTCATGTCGCCCGCCGTGGATATCACGATGACCTCATCCTCGATGACGAAGCTCAACTTGGCGGCCTCCTCGCTGTATGCGCTCGGTCATCTACACCATGGCATATTGGCCAGCGTGAGCGGACGGGGAGGCGTTGGTTGGTGTCAGAGGGTGGCTTGGTCGAGTTGATTGGTCTTCCAGGTGGCGGGCAGCAGCGTGGCGGGGTCGTAGCCGCG
>JAAEQG010000293.1 GCA_024231775.1 bacterium | reverse complement strand
GCAGGTGATTCCTGTGATGGCCCGCACACCGCCCCCCATGCGCGCGTCGCTCATCCGCCCGCGCGAGAACAACGGCGTCTACACCGTGCAGGACGTCTACCAAGGCCCGGGGCTCGCCGGCATCCCTCGGGGCACGGCGAAGAAGCTGCGGGTTGTCGCGCTGGAGTACCGTGTCGCCCGCATGGGCTACGGGCAGAACGGGGGCGAGTGCGAGACCGGGCTCTGCCAGACGCCGATCTCGCTGAACAGCGGTAGTTGGGACGTCAAGCACGTGCTCGGCGAGGTCGACATCGAGGCCGACGGCAGTTGCTGCTTCGAGGTACCCGCCCATGCCCCGGTCTACTTTCAGGTGCTCGACGCCAAGGGCTACACCATCCAATCGATGCGCAGCTGGTCGACGCTCCAAAACGGCGAGCGTCTCTCCTGTATCGGCTGCCACGAAGACAAGACGGACGCGGGCGACCAGCCGGCGACTACCTTGAAGACCACGCTCGCCCTCGCCAAGCCCCCCCAGAATCTCAAGCCGTTTGCGGGCAAGGAGCATCCGCTGGTCAGGCGTCTGGCGTCGGAGTCGTGGTTCGACAGCGTCGAGAATTACCTCGGGGTCAACGCTCCGCGCCCGCTGGAGGCCGACGCGCCGGTCGGCGGTTTCAGCTACGTCCAGGAGATTCAGCCCATCTTCGACAGGCATTGCGTGAACTGCCACAATGCGTCGAAAATCGGGGAGAGCAAGATCAGCCTGACGGGAGAACCCGCCAGGCCGGAGACCGTGAAGCTCATCGGCGCAGGACGCGTGGATCCCAAACGCGCCTACACGCAGTCGTACGTCACGATCACCACCTCGGGCAATCCCGACAAGAACCCGTGGATGACGTGGCTGAAACCCCGCAGCCGCGCCGTGATGCTCCCGCCGTACCACACGGGGGCGTGCAAGAGCAAGATCATGGATTACCTTGAGCCCGCTCACTACGACGTAAAGGTCAGCGAGAAGGAAAAACGGACGTTCGCCTGTTGGCTCGACCTACTCGTCCCTTTCTGCGGTTCCTACACTCAGCACAATACATGGACCGATTCGGAAAAGGCCGAATACAGCTACTTTCAGGAAAAGCGCCGTGCCTATGCCGCCGCCGAACTGCAATCGCTGCGCCAGTCTCTGCGGTAAGAAGAGGGGCGGGAAGAAAT
>JAAEQG010000292.1 GCA_024231775.1 bacterium | reverse complement strand
GGTCCAAGGGAGAAGGAAGGTAGCGGGCCACCGCGTCGAGCAGACATTGCACCCCCTTGTTGCGGTAGGCGGTGCCCAGTAGCACCGGCGTGATCTCCCGCAGCAGGGTCGCCCGACGCAGGGCGGCGTGGATCTGCTTAGCCGAAGGTTCGTGATCCTCCAGCATGACTTCCATCAGCTCGTCGTCGTACAGGCTGAGTGCGTCGAGCATACCGTGTCGGGCCCGATCAGCCTCGTCGCGCAACCCGTCCGGAATCGGGCTGAGCACCACGCGCTCACCCTTTTCCCCCTCGAAACCGACCAACTGCATTTCGATCAGGTCGATCACCCCGCTGAACTCCGGTCCCAGCCCCACCGGGATCTGGACGGGGACGGCGACGTGGCCGAGCTTGGCTTCCAGGTCAGCCACCACGCGGGCGGGATCTGCGCCGACGCGGTCCATCTTGTTGATGAACACCACCCGGGGAACCCGGTAGCGCTTCATCTGCCGATCAACGGTGATCGACTGCGACTGCACTCCACCGACGGCGCAGAGCACGAGCACGGCACCGTCGAGAATCCGCAGCGACCGCTCCACCTCCACGGTGAAGTCCACGTGACCGGGCGTGTCGATGATGTTGATCTCATGCACGTTCCAGTTCACGCTGGTGGCGGCGGAGGTGATGGTGATACCGCGCTCCTTCTCGAGCTCCATGAAGTCCATGGTCGCTCCGCCATCCTTGCCGCGAACCTCGCCCAGGCGATGGATGCGACCGGCGTAGTACAGGACCCGCTCGGTGAGTGTGGTCTTGCCCGAGTCGATGTGTGCGGACACACCGATGTTGCGAATGTTGCAGAGACGTTCCATGAGAACTCCAGCCCTCTGAGGTTAGATGCGTACCGGAGATGCTGCCCTGTCGCCCCACGGCTTGAAGGCACCACCATCACCGGCCCAGTTTCTGCCCAGGGTACTCCAACCGGTGCCCCCGGTTGGACCGAAGGGATGACCTGGAACCCCCAAGAAAGCGGGAGTGTACCGTCAAAACCCGGCGTTTCAAGGAAAAACCGTAAGGATTTCACACCCCCCGCTTTACTGGAAACATCTCCCGGGCAGAATCGGACCATCGACGCGGAGAACCGGCGTCGCACAAATACGGCCAGCAATGGCAAGTGTACGAGGGACGTTGGCGCCACGGCACGAAAGTCGCCCGGAAACCGGACAACCCCCCGGCCCGAGTCCGCATCGCCAACGTGTCCCTCTACAAGCGGGACGCTCGGCGCCCCGAGGTATGCGATAGGCGACTCCGTCTGATAACGCCGGATTGGCGCGGTGGACTCCATTGGGAGCTGTCCACGACTTGTCGGTGGAAGCCGTGGTGCAGGCCTGCTGGAGTTCGTCTGAGGAATCTCTCTGGCCCTCGTGTGAGGGATTCGGGTACGCTCCGGTCCGGCGTGCTAATACGCATCACGGATAGAACCTGCGCGCTGTTCGGCGCCTGTTAGGGTTGCGCGCTGAGAGAAGGTATGTCATGCTTGGTTCTCCGAACAGGAGGCCAAACATGAATGTGCGACCGCGACACAAGCGATAAAGAGGCCGCCTGCGAGGGCGTGCCCAGTGTGCTGTTTCCCGTGCGGCGGTCCTTCGTCAGTCGTGGGCGACCCCGCCGTCCTGCACCTGCCTCATGCCCGTCCGTATTGCGTTGCGCAGTGCAGCAATGTCCTCTTCGGTGAGTTCGCTGGGGTCCAGCGGTAGGAGGCCCTGTCTGGTGCCGTCCGCCGGGCCTGCTCCGTGTGCCTTCTTGGTTGCGGGGCAGGGTTCGTGATCATCGTCGTCTGCCCAGTCGTACTCTCCCCAAGAGGAACCGTGGGCGTGACAACCCTGGCACGCCGTACACATGTCATGGGCCCACATGCCCGCCATCCAGTCGGCATGGCAGACGACGCACAAACCCTGAGATTCTCCCCAACCAACATCAACTCCGTCGGCTGGGACAATGACTTCGCGAACGGTTCCGTTGGAGTTGAACGGCGGGCCATTGAACCCGCCGACGCGCGTACCGTCGTCAACGAACGCGGTGCCGTCCACCTGATCCCGGATCAGGTACGGATTGCCCGCAGTGTTTGTGGGGGTATAGGATCCGTGTGGATCGTGGCATACGGTGCATGATACGGTGGCCTCGGGGGCTCCTGAGTACCCCGTCCAGCCGCGCTTCGAGGTCAGACCATGTACCGAATGGGTCCAGTCGTACGCCACATGCCATGGGGCTCCGGTGTACTCGCATGACTCAATCCCGCGAAGTGCGAAGCAGTCGCCGCTGCCGTTCGTGCACACGTCGCTGATGGAGCGCCCGCGACTGCGGAGTTCCTCGGTATCCAGCACGGGGCCGACTACGCCGGCGGGGAGATCCGGACTCTGCGGACCGGTTCCGCCATTGTGACACTGCAAGCAGAAGGTGTCGTCGTCGCCTGCCCAGGGGGTGAGCGGAGCATACGGATCGATCAGAGGCTGAGAGGCTGCGGACGTGTGCGCTCCGTGGCAGTCCAGGCATTCTATCTTCGCTCCACTGAAGGCCTGGTCAGAATCGCTGATGTCATGGTGGCTGTTGACCGCTCGCAGAGTGCCCCAGGTTCCGAAGCACGTGTCGCTGTACTCCTCGATCCACTGCAATGTTCCCTGGAACTTCGACGCTGCGTCGGGGGGAGCGTTGCCGTTGCCGAACGGATCGAGCGGGCTTGCCAGGCGCTGGGCTCCGTCCGCGTCGTGGCATCCGGAACAGAAGTCGGACACGTCCGGATCGGCGGTGAGGTCGGCGGGTGTCTGGAAGCGATAAACGCTGGCATCGTCCGGGTCGATCAGTTCGACATATCCGTCGGTGTGGGTGCCGAGGCTGTGGCATATCCCACAGGCATCGTCACCGAACTGCGCGCCGTAGTGCGCGTGGGCGTCACCGGTGGGGAACTCGGGTACGATCGCCCGCCGCCCGCCGGGGGGGACGTTGTCGCCGTTGTCAACAGCATCGGCGTGACAGGCAGTGCAACTGCTGTGGTCTTCCCACGGGCGGAAGTATTCGAGGTAGGTCCCCCAGGAGCTACCGGAGGCGTCATAGCTGCAATCGTCCGGCGGATCGGGGTTGCCATGACACATCGAACCACCGCACATGTTGTTCGTGTTGTACCTGAAGATGGCTCCCACGCTGTTGGACTTGGTTGCTTCCACAGAAGTGACTGTCGGATATCCTCCTGCTCCGACGTCCTCGACCACATGGCTGAACCCGTAACCGCCCGGTCGGTTCACCAGGCTACCATCTCGGATCATGGTCTCGTTCGTTGAGCCGCAGTTCCCCGCTGCGCCGTGGACGTTGTGACAACTCGAGCAGGCGGTCAGAGAGTCTCGGCCCTCTGTGCCGCCCGGACCGTCTGTCGCTTCGTCCCAATCCGAGTCTGCGAACGGGCCTACGTAGTTCATGACATGGGCTACGTGCTCGTTCACGTCTGCACCGCTGCCCCAGGCATAGGAGTAGTTCCGCGGCGGGTTTGGTAAGCTAGCTTTGAAGTTGCTGTCGATACCGTCTCCTGGGGTGTCGTCGAACACCTTGGTGATATCATGACATGAGAAGCATAGTCGGAACGCATTGTCCCTCATGGTTGCGGCATTGTAGTCGAACGTGATGTTGTAGTTGGCCGGGATCATCAGGGGCACTTCACCGTCCACGTCTTTCAGGCGATAGCCGGCGGCGTAGTCGACTCCGGACTGGGATGGTCCGTACTGGCCGGACTCGAAAGAAAACGTTCTGGCTTCGCCGTCGAAGTGTAGCGCGTTCGCGTTGTGGCAGGCCGTGCAAGCCACCATGCCACCTCTTCCGTGCCCGGTCGCATAGTATCCCCAGGTGACGTTGTCTCCCGCGACCGGCGGAGCGGTTACCCCTTGAATCGTGGAAGTTCCGGTGTCGTGGCACCCGGCGCAGGCGACCGGTGTTCCTGCGGCCCAGTTCGCGATACCTTCGGCGACTCCGTCAATTGGGCCGTCGGGGCTGTGGCAGGCGTCGCAGACGTCGGTTTCATCCAACTCGATGTCGCCGTTACTGTTGGCGTCGATACCGGAGGCGAAGCTGGCCACCGCGTTGTTGTGCACACCATCGCTTAGGTCGGCATGGCAAACAAAGCAGTCGGAGACGTGCGGGCCGTTAGTCCCGATCATGTGCGTGGCGTGGGCACCGGCCGTGTTCGGAAACTCCGTCCCATCCGGCGGTTGCCCATGGCAAGCCGTGCACGGATTGGGAGCCTCAACCGGGACCCGGTAGTAGTCCACGTTGTCCGGGTCATAGCAATTGATGACGTACTCCGGATCGCCGGTGGACCCGCCGCCGCCGTGGCAGAAGTTGCAGACCCCGTTGTTCCCCGGGCTGGAATTCGTCCGCATGATTCCGCCGTGGCTCTCCTGGAGCGGGACGCTGTTCGTCGACGTCATGATGATCGGATCGGAGCAGCCCCCCTGCGACGGATTATGTCGATCATAGCGCACGCGGCTGAAGTTGATCGACGGTTCCATGCCCAGCAGCTTGCCGTCGCGCACCATCGCCGCCGACGTGCTGCCATGGATGTTGTGACATGCCACACACGTGCCGTACGAATCCACCGATCCATCCCGGTCCGAGTCATAGAAGTGCGGCGGCCCCACTGTGTGGGTGTAGTGGGAGTTGACGTCGGCGGCTCCCGACACCGAATACTGGGCGATGTCCGTGTCAGGGGGGCCGTCGGGAATGAGCACGCTCGCATCGCTACGAAAGTTGGTGCTGAACTCGTCGGCGTAGTACGGACCGGCCGGCGCGGTTGGGCCACCGAAGAGTGCGTACCGGTCGTGGCAGGTGAAGCACAGCTCCCAGTAGGACGGATCGTCGTACGCATCGTCCCAGTCGTTCCCCGTCCGCGGCACTACGAGCGGTTCTCCCCCGTTGACGCTCTGCAGGCGGAAGGCTTCCTGGTAGTTGTCCGCGGCCGCCTGGTAGGTGTTTGCGACTCCGTCGAAGTGGGGTGCGCTCGTGTCATGGCACGAGGCGCAGGGTACGGCTCCGCTGCGACCGTGCCCGGTCGCGTAGTATCCCCACGTGGCGTTGTCCCCAGCCACCGGTGGAGCGTCCACGCCTTGGATCGTCGCCGGGGAGTCGTCGTGACAACCGGCGCACCACAGACTCTTGCTCGGAGTCAACGTGCTTCCGCTGTAGACACCCTCGGCCCAGTTGGGCTTGGCGCCGATGGTCGGATCGTTCACCCCGTCAAAGGCCCCTCCCGGGCTGTGGCAGGCGTCGCAGACGTCGGTCTCGCTCAGTTCGATGTCGCCGTTGCTGTTCGCGTCCACGCCCGATGCGAAACTGGTGAATCCGTCAAGGTGTACGCCCGCCGCCAGCGGGGCATGACACTCGAAACAGTCTCCGATCTGCGGGCCGTTCGTGCTCGTCATGTGGGTGGCGTGGGCGCCCGCCAGGTTGGGGGATACGTCCCCGTCCGGAGGCTGGCCGTGACATGCGGTACACGCCCCGGCGCCGGGCTTGAACCCTTCCGAGTGCGGGTGGCAATCAGTGCAGAGGCTGTCGGCGTAGTGGGCGTGATCGCCCGCCGGGCTGTTGCGGTGATAGCTAGTACCGGTGTGGCAGACCTCGCAGACCCCGTCGTAGCTCGTCGAAGCATGGTTGCTGTGGATGAAGTCACTCACCCCGTTGCTGCCCAGGTCGTTATCCTGGAACACCATCCCCGTGGTGTTGATCATCCGGGCCACCAACGCCAGATTCGCGCTGCTCGGATCGTGAACGTCGTGACAGTCCGTACACGTCGGCTGCCAGCCGCCGCGAACCTCATG
>JAAEQG010000291.1 GCA_024231775.1 bacterium | reverse complement strand
TACCTATATTGACAATGCGGCGGAGGCCCATGTTCTGGCGGCTGACCGCCTGAGGCCGGGGGCGGCGTGTGCCGGGCGGGCCTATTTCATCAGTCAGGGTAATCCGGTGGCGTTGTGGCCTTGGTTGGGGGAGATACTGTCTGCCACCGGGACTCGATCGGTTCGCCGGTCGATGGGCTACCGGCGGGCGTACTCGATCGCCGCAGTCATGGAGCTGGCGTATCGCGTCTTGCGGTTGGGTGGCGAGCCTCCGCTGACCCGCTTCGTGGTGACTCAGCTCGCAAAATCGCACTATTTCAACATCGAGGCGGCGGAGCGCGATCTCGGCTATGTTCCGCGGGTCTCGTCCGCGGAGGGGGTGGCGAGGCTGCTGACTTCTCTGGAGGTATGATCGGACGTCGTGATGCTGGGCGAGGCTGAGCGGCGGCGGATTTCCCATTCGGGCGGAAAGACGTTACACTTCCCGGCTTCAATCGGAGGCGTTGTCCGAGGATGGCGCCCGGAGCTTATGACCGCCAGAACCGCGGTGCAGGGTGAGTATGTCGAAATCGGATCGGATTGTCATCACGGGGGTCGGGCTGACCTCGCCGATTGGCGACTCTCCCGCGGCGCTGCGCGCCAACCTGCTGAAGGGCGTCTCCGGTATCACCACGATCGAGACCCGCTTCATGGGTGAGGTCTTCGCGGGGGTGTGCGGGTTCGACGAGCGGAAGTACCAGTCCGCCAAGGATCGGCGGCGGGGTACGCGGGTCGGGTCGATATCCATCTACTGCGCGAACCAGGCGGTCGAGTCCGCGAAACTGGAGCTGGGGGGGGACGGGGTGGATCGATCCCGGGTAGGGGTCTACATCGGGGTGACCGAACACGGGACGGTGGAGACGGAGAACGAGATCGAGGTGATCCGCCAGTTCGAGTATGACACCAAATGCTGGTCGCATCACCACAACCCGCGCACGGTGGCTAACAACCCGGCGGGCGAGATCACCATCAACATGGGGATCACCGGCCCGCATTACACGATCGGGGCGGCGTGTGCAGCCGGAAACGCGGGTCTCATCCAAGGGGCGCAGATGCTCCGTCTGGGTGAAGTTGACGTCGCTCTGGCGGGTGGGGCCTCCGAGGCGATACACTCCTTTGGGATCTTCGCCAGCTTCGCCAGCCAGAACGCGCTGGCGACGGGCGGAGCCCCGGAGAAGGCTTCGCGCCCGTTCGACAAGAGTCGCAACGGGATCGTGGTTTCGGAGGGGGGGTGCGTGTTCGTGATGGAGCGTCTGGAAGACGCGGTCCGTCGGGGCGCGCCGATCGTCTGCGAGGTGGCCGGCTATGCGATGAACTCCGACGCAGAGGATCCGGTGATGCCTTCGGCTGAGCGACAGGTGGAGTGCATGCGGGCGGCGATCGCCCGGGCAGGTATTGACGCGGGCGAGGTGAACATTGTGAGCACCCACGCCACCTCGACTGAGGCCGGTGATTTGCAGGAAGCGGTGGCGATTCGTCAGGTGTTCGGGGACTACGCGGAAGTGTACGTCAACAACACCAAGAGCTTCATCGGGCACGCCATGGGTGCGGCGGGCGCCTTGGAGCTGGCGGGCAACTTTGGATCTTTTTCGGACGGCGTGATTCATCCGACCATCAACGTGACCGAGGTGGACCCGGAGTGTGCGGTGCGCAATCTGGTGACCAACGCACCGCGGAAGGTCGGGCCGGTCCGGTTTGTATTGAATAACTCATTCGGTATGCTGGGGACCAACTCGGCGGTGGTGGTGAAGCGTTACACCGCGTGAGCATCGAGTTTGGCGACCCCATGGAGACGTGAGCGAGGTATCGAGGGACAGCATGACGCGTGATCAAGTCAAGGAAATCGTTCTGAACATCATCTCGGTGGTAGCGCCGGATGCGGATCTGAGTGGGGTCAAGAGTGACGTTCGCTTGCGCGATCAGTTGGAGATGGACTCCATGGACTTCCTCGACATCGTCATGGAGCTGCGTAAGCGCTACAAGATCGAAGTGCCCAAGGAAGACTATCAACAGTTGGCGTCGCTGGACAGTTGCGCCGAGTACCTCACGCCTCGTCTGCAGGAAGTCGCGGTTAGCTGAGCACCTCTTCGGGCCTGACCGGCAGTGCAGGCGAGACTTCGCGATCCGCGCGGGGTCTGGTGCTGCGGTTTGGTACGGGACGTCGCCCCACCATGCACTACGACGTTGCCATCATCGGGGCGGGAATGTCCGGGTTGGCTGCGGGGATTCGCCTGGCGTACTTCGACCGGAAGGTCTGCATCTTCGACCGCCACGAAGTCTATGGCGGGCTCAATTCGTTCTACAAGCGGGACGGGCGCCAGTTCGATGTGGGTCTGCACGCCCTGACCAACTTCGCCGCCCCGGAAGTGCGCACGGCACCTTTGGCTAAGCTGCTGCGCCAATTGCGTCTGACTCGGGAGCAATTCGAGCTGCGCCCGCAGGGCTGGTCGGAGATCCGTTTTCCGGGGGTCTGCCTGCGCTTCACCAACGACCTGCGGGTGTTGATCCAGGAGGTGGCGGAGAGCTTCCCGGGCGAGATCGACAACTTCGCTCGCTTGCTGGAGACGATCCGTACATACGACGACGTCAGCCTGACGGCGCCGTATACGTCGGCGCGCAAGGTGCTGGGCTCGTATATTCAAGACCCGCTGTTGACCGACATGCTGCTCTGCCCGGTGATGTACTACGGGAGCGCGGAGGAGCACGACATGGACTTCACCCAGTTCGTGACCATGTTCAAGTCGCTCTTCTGCGAGGGATTGGCCCGACCGCTGGGCGGGGTGCGGACGATCCTGCGGACTCTGGTCAGGCAATACCGCGGCTTTGGGGGGAAGCTGCGCATGAAGTGTGGGGTCAGGAGTCTGGCAGTGGGCGGGGATCGAGTGACGCATCTGGAGTTGGACGACGGGGAGCAGGTGACTGCGGACGTGGTGCTTTCCTCCGCGGGGTACTTCGAGACCCTGGGGCTTTGCCGGGGAGCGCCCGACCCGCCGGCTGTGGGCGAACCGGGCCGACTGTCTTTTGTGGAGTCGATCAGCATCACCGATGTGGTTCCGGCGGAGCTGGGCCTGGGGGCGACGCTGATCTTCTTCAACGACTCACCCTCGTTCACCTACGCGCGCCCGGACAGTCTGGTGGACGTGCGCAGTGGGGTGGTGTGTTGCCCGAATAACTTCGCGGAGCACGACCACCTCTCCGAAGGGGTGATTCGGATGACCACGCTGGCGGACCATGAGCGTTGGGATGCCCTGGATCCGGTCGCCTATGCGCAGGCCAAGCAGGAGTGTTACGAGAGGATTCTCTCCCACGCGCTCGACGCCCACGTGTTGCCGGACCCGCGAAGTCGCGTGATCTATCGGGACACCTTCACCCCGCGGACCATTCGGAGGTTCACCGGGCATCTGCACGGGGCGGTATATGGTGCGCCGCACAAGCGCCGCGACGGGCGTACCCACCTGAAAAACCTGTTCCTCTGCGGGACGGATCAGGGATTCCTGGGTATCATCGGGGCGATGCTGAGCGGCATCTCGATGGCGAATCTGCACGTGCTCGCCGCGGGGGAGTCCTGAGTGCGGAGGTGGTGTTCGTGGCGGGGGATCGGTTGAACGACGTACGTGACTACTACGACGTGGTGGTCGTCGGCAGTGGGCTGGCGGGACTGACCGCGGCGAACGTGCTGGCCCGGCGCGGTCACGCGGTGCTGCTGCTGGAACAGCACTACAACTTCGGCGGGTTGGCTACCTGGTTTCGGCGCAAAGGGGGACATATCTTCGATGTCTCGCTGCACGGGTTTCCGGTGGGGATGGTCAAGAGCTGCCGCAAGTACTGGACCCAGGAGATCGCCGACTCGATTGTGCAGCTCAAGGGAATCCGCTTCGATAACCCGCAGTTTCAGTTCGAGACCAGCTTCGATCGGGACGACTTCACCCGACTGCTCGTCGAGCGGTTCGGGGTGGAGGTGGATACCGTAGCCCGCTTCTTCGATACCGCCCGGGCTATGGACTTCTACGACGATCAGACGCAGACGACCGCGGAGCTGTTCGAGGAGTTCTTCCCCGGGCGGAACGACGTGGTACGTCTGCTGATGGAACCGATCACCTACGCCAACGGATCGACCCTGGCGGATCCCGCGATCACGTATGGGATCGTCTTCTCCAACTTCATGAGCAAAGGCGTCTACATCTTCCAGGGCGGAACCGACAAGCTGATCGGTCTGATGAAGGCGGAGCTGAAGCGCAACCGCGTCGAACTGCGCCGGCAGGTGCAGGTCGAGCGGGTTGTCGTGGAGGGCGGAGCGGTACGCGGGGTGATCGCCAACGGACGGCGCATTGGCTGCGGGGCGGTGGTCTCCAACGCCAACCTGCAAAGCACGCTGGCCAAGTTGGTCGGCTATGAGCATCTGGACAAGGACTACGTCGAGGCGGCGCGGGCGGTGCGGTTGAGCAACAGTAGCTGCCAAGTCTACATGGGCGTACGCCGGGGCGAGGGGATCGACTACATCGGTGATCTGTTGTTCACCTCCACCCGTCCGGAGTTCGATTCGCCTTCGCTGTGCGAAGCGAACACGCAAAGCCGCACCTTCTCGATGTACTATCCCGACATTCGGCCCGGTTCGGACCGGTACGCGATCGTCTCCTCGACCAACGCCAACTATGAGGATTGGGCGGAGCTTTCCGAAGAGGATTACCGTACCGCCAAGGCCCAGCTCATCGAGACGAGTCTGAATCACCTGGAGACTTACCTGCCCAATATCCGGGAGAAGCTCGACCACGTCGAAGCATCGACCCCGCGGACCTTCGCGCACTACACGCAGCACGCGGTGGGGGCGACGTTCGGGACCAAGTTCGAGGGGTTGGCGGCGAGCATGGACCTGCCCAAGCAGGTGGCGGGCATGTTTCACTCCGGATCGGTGGGGATCATCATGTCCGGGTGGTTGGGGGCTATCAACTACGGTGTGATCGTGGCCAACGACGTCGATGCCTTCGTATCCTCGGAATCCGTCAAAAGCCGGGCGGGCGGTTTCGAGGTGGGGGAGGGAGCGGCGTGAATCTGCAGGAATGTCTCAGCGCGATTCCGCATCGCCCGCCGTTTCGGTTCGTGGACGAGGTGGTCGAGTTGGGCGACGGGCGCATCTTGGCGACGCTGCTCGCGGACCCCGCGGCGGACTACTTCGCCGGCCACTTTCCGGGAAACCCGGTGATGCCCGGGGTGCTCATCTGTGAAGCGGTATTTCAAGCCGGAGCGATTCTGATGCTCCAGCGTCTGGGCGCCGAAACCGCTGGAGGCAAAGTCCCCCTGCTGACCCGGATCGGCGAAGCCAAGTTCAAGCATATCGTGCGTCCGGGGGATCATCTGGGAATCGAAGTCGTGCTCGACGACCTGCTGGGAGAGGCGTGTTACATGACCGGCCGGGTGACGGTCGATGCCCAGCTCGTCCTGCGGGTGAGCTTTGTCTGCATGCTGGTGGCGGAGGATCCCCGATGAGCTACCTGGGTTTGGAGGGTAAGACCGTTGTCGTTGTTGGCGTAGCCAACAAGCGCAGCGTGGCGTACCACGTCGGTCGACTGTTAGAGTCCGAGGGGGCTACGGTGGTCTACAGCGTGCAGACTGCCGAGCATCGCGACGCGGTGGCGAGTCTGCTGGACGGCAGTGAGGTGCATGTCTGCGACGTGCGCGACGCGGATCAGGTCGCCGCCATGGTCAGGTCGGTGGGGGCCAAGTACTCGACGGTGCACGGTTTGCTGCACTCGATCGCCTATGCGAACTTCGAGGAGTTCTCGGGCGTTTTTCACGAGGTTCGCCGAGAGGACTTCCTCGAGGCGATGGACGTGTCGTGCTACTCGCTGATCGCGTTGTCCAATGCGTTCAAGGACCTGCTGGACGAGCGGGGCGCGGTGGTGACCATCTCCATCTCTTCAACGCAGATGGCGGCGGAGGGGTACGGTTATATGGCTCCGGTCAAGGCGGCCCTCGACTCGTCGCTGGCGTTTCTGGCGAAGGCGTTTAGCCGCTTTAGTAGCGTGCGGTTCAATGCGGTGCGTGCGGGCCTGCTCAGGACCAGGGCTTCAGCGGGGATTCCGGGATACGTGGACAACTACCTCTACGCCGAACAGCTTACCCTGCGTCGCAGGGCTTTGGCGACGCAGGAGGTGGCCAACGTCGCCGCGTTTCTGCTCAGTGAGCGTTCGAGCGGGATCAACGCCCAGGGCGTGGTGGTGGACGCCGGCATGGGGGTTAACTACTTCGATGCAGAGGTGGTGAAGGCTGTGGTAGGCCAAGCCTGGCCGGGGACGCGCGGATGACTCTCCACCCGGTTCTGCTGGAGATTCCCGCGGACGAGACCCTGACGGGACCGGAGCGAGTCGCCCGCCAGCGTGCGGTAGCCCGGCAGGCCCTGGGGCTGTGCGCGGCGGAGCTGGGGCTGGAGCACCTCGAGTGGACCCAGGACGCCGATGACGTTCCGCAACCGTGCGGGGCGTACCACTGGTCCATTTCCCACAAACCGCAGTGGACGGCGGCGGTCATTGCGGATCTTCCGGTGGGTATCGACATCGAACATGTGGTCCCGCGCCGTCCCGAGTTGGTGCGGGAAGTGGGTACGGAGGGCGAATGGGCGACGGTGGGGGGAAGCGACTGGCCGAGGTTTTTTCGGGTCTGGACCGCTAAGGAGGCGGTGTTGAAAGCCAACGGCGTGGGCCTCGGCGAACTCGACGCCTGCCGGGTCACTGCCCGAGAGGGGGACGCCGGCCTGGGGTTAACCTACAACGGACGTCAGTGGGTTGTGCGCCATCTGACCGTGGACGGTCATGTGGCTGCGGTCACCGCCGGACACGAACCGCTGGTTTGGCATGTTCATCACCTGGACGGGCGTACTCTGGTGGAATCAGCCGGCTGAGATCGATTCGAGCAGCACCCGCATGTTGTCGTGGGCGTGCCTGTCTCCCTGGCCCGAGGCCAACTCCATACCGGTGGTCAGCGCCGCCTGTGCTTCGGCGACACGGCGGAGGCGAACGAGAGACAAAGCCTTCTGGTGATACGCGGCGAAGTACCCGGGATCCAACTCGATAACTCGGTCGAAGTGGGTCAGGGACTCGGAGTGGCGCTCCTCCTTGCTGAACTGCAAGGCCAAACCGAAGTTCAAGAAGACGTCCTCGGGATCCTCGGCTAGAAGGACCTGCAGTTGCTCGATGGTGGGCATGAACGCCTCCGAGGTTCGTCGTGGTTGAGTCTATCCCAGCCGGGCGGGACTCTAGACCCGCCGCATACCCGCGTCAAGAGGTGTGCGTTGACCGGACTTAGGTACGCAGCTAAAATCGGTTCGGCGAAGGGAGCATTGCTTCCGATAGATCATTGGCAGAGCCAGGAGGGCGGTTCAATGGCAGAAGGACGCTTGTGGACGCGGATGGGACGTTGGTTCAAACGTGATTCCGCCGAGTTGCCTCCGGTGGGTCGTGATGGCTTCCTGGAGGGTGTGCCCGAGGCGGGGGAAAACGAGGAGCGTGCCGTGAACGATGGCCCGAAACTCTCCAAGATCCAAATGCGCGAGCAGGTGCTGGAGAAGTTGCAGGAGGGGCATCTGAAGGTCATTTCGCTCATGGAGTCTATGCAGACGCACATGGAGTCGCAGGATCGCCGGGGAGAAGCCATGGCCGGAGCTCTCGACCATATAGCGACGAACTTGTCCCAACTGGCCGGCTCCGCGGGTCGACAGACGGAGACTCTGGGGGCGATCGCGGGCCATCTGCAAACAAGCAGCGACCGGACCCACCGGTTGGAGGAGGCGTTGGCGAGGTTTCCGGAGTTGGCTGACGCCCAGCGTACCACCCTGGCCAGCCTGGGAGAACAGCTCGACGCGGGTCGCCAGACGGATGAGCGGATCAGTGATTCGCTGGAGACGGTCCGCGGAGTTTTGGGGGCCCTGGACAAATCGACCGCGACGTCCACGCTGGTCTTGAGGAGCCTGGGCGAGTCCTCGGAGCGTCAGCAAGAGTTGGTTGGCGAGTTGATCGTGACCCAGCGGAAGTGGCTGACGCGGTTGGTGGTGGTGTCGCTGGTCGCGGCGTTGGGGGCCGTTGCCTTGGCGGTGATCGCGCTGGTCCGCTAGGCAGTTCCCAGGCTGGGCCGGCTGAGTGTTGTCCGGGCGGAATAAGGATTGGACATCATGGATCCCCAGGAGCTGATCGCCAACCTGCTGGCGGGCATGCGCAGGTTCAATGCATCCGACCTGCATCTCAAGGTGGGGTACCCGCCGTATTATCGGGTGGGGGG
>JAAEQG010000290.1 GCA_024231775.1 bacterium | reverse complement strand
TCCCAGGGCTCGCTTCGCTCACCCTGGGCTCTATTCCTGCGCCCCCTTCAGGGGCTGGAGCTTGCAGTAGGGGTGCGCCTTTCGGGGGCTGGAGCTTGCAGCGGGGGTTCGCTTGGGTCCAAGTGCCTCGTCCGTCAGCGGTGGGAGAATGAGGTGCGCTTGTTGATTCGCCTCATCGAGGACAAGAGCCACGGATCGCCAAACCCGCTACACGTGGGATGAACCTGCTCTAACCGGCGTCCGGGCGGGCGATCGCCTATTTCACCGTCTTTATCATAAGACACGTATAGGTCAGGATGAGCAGGGCAGCCAAGGCGGTGACCAGGCTGGCCAGGGCGTAGGTTGTTGAACCGCCGACGACCGCGAGGATCAGGCAGCCCACACTGAGGACCTCGAGGACAATCGTCACGGTGTGGGTGACGATGGTGATCTCTGGAAGCGGGAGGAGCAGCCGCCGGCGGGTTTCTCCCAGTAGACAGTTGACGCAGGCTACCCGACCGTCCACGCCGTCGAGCAACTCCGCCGGACTTTCGCACTCCGGACATTGACGGACGCCGTCCTCGAGGGCGCGGAGGTCCAGGGCATCCTGGAGCTGCTGGTAAGCAGTCACGATACGAATGAAACGCCTTCCGTCCGCCGGTCTGCGCTGCAGGTCGGGATGGTGGTCTTTGGCCAACCTGCGGAACGCGCGGCGAATCTGCGTACCTCCGGAGGATGGGGGCAGTTCCAGGGTTTGGAAGCAATCCTCCAACGTCATGTCTGGCATGGCTCGTTTCTCATCGTTCTCTTGCGGAGTATATCGGTAGCCAGGGCATGTTGCCCGCATGCTCACCCTGCGGGATGAGCATGGCACCCGGCACCACACGGGCAAACAAGTTTGCCCATGCCACCCGCCGAGTTCCGAGGCGGAAGCTTATGCGTTCCAGCGCCCGAAGTCAGGCGACACGCTGCCGCCAAGGGTGGCGTTTGACCGTGTTGGGGAGGCGATCTATGCTCCGGCTGGTGATGATCGGATGGTCTCTTGCGGAGTGGTGGGTGTGTTGTCGAGCCGTCTGGGGATGCTTGGGGTAGCGTGGGTAGCGCTTATCGGCGTGGTTCTGCTGACGGCGGGGTGCTCGGCGCAGCGCGCGGCGCCGGATTTTCGGCTGGAGAAATCGGAGTGGGCTTACGAGAACGATGTGGGTGAGTGTCTGACCACGGACCACTTCGAGATCTACACGACGATTAAGGACGACCCGCTTCGCGAAGCGCTCCCCATGTTCCTGGAGTCGGCGTATCAGTTGTACGTTGAACTGCTTCCGCCAGTGAGCGCAGAGAACCCGCGGATGCAGACGTATCTGTTCAAGAACCGCCTGCAATGGGATCGGTTCGTGCGGCGGACGTTCCCGCGGCGTTATCCGACGTACGCCCGGATTCAAAACGGTGGTTTTGCGGATGGGCGGTTGTGCGTGGTGTACTACCTGCGGCGGGCGTATACGCTGTCGATCATCGCCCACGAAGGGCTGCACCAGTACTTCGGAAGCCACTTCGACGTGAAGATCCCCGCGTGGCTTAATGAGGGGCTGGCGACGTATTGTGAGGGGTTTGACTTTCGCGACGGGCTGCCGGTGTTCCTGCCCCGGCAGAACACGTTCCGCCTGAACCCGCTCCGCCGAACGCTGACCGCGGATGCGGCGATCCCGCTGCGGCAGCTGCTGTCGACGCACGCGGGGGAGGTGGTGCGCGAGGGGCAGGGAGCGGTCACCTCCGCCTACTACGCCCAAGTATGGGCGCTCACGGTCTTCCTTCGTCACGGCCAGGGAGGC
>JAAEQG010000289.1 GCA_024231775.1 bacterium | reverse complement strand
GAGCGCACGAGGTAAGCAGCCATCCCGAGGTCCCCGTTCGGCCCACCGGTAACGCCGATGTCGGCGTAGGGAATGAACATGTCGAACCCGTGCAAGGCAGTTGCAGCTCCGGAGGCGTCCGTATCGGTCACCCCGAGGTTGTTGGTGTTGTTCAGGGCGATCTGCATACCGTTGGGGTCCGTCCCGCCGGAAAGGAAACCGTCGCCGTCGTTAACCGTGCCATTACCGCGATAGGTCTTGGTCGTCGCCCCGGCGCTGGGTAGGGTGAACTGATCGACGTAGATGGTGCCGGACCAGGCGTTGGTGAAGACCAGGTGATCCGGCTGGAACCCGGCGTCAAACTCCAGGCCGTCCATCGAGCTGACCGCGCCGGGGTCGGGATAGCCGGCAGTGTCGAGCGGGTTCTGCCCGCCCGCTTCCGTGTCGAACAAGAGCACCAACGCCGTGCCGTCGGTGGCCAGGTTCCCAGTGATTCCCACGCGAATTCCGTCCGCCTCGGATTTCACGAACAGTTGGTTGAGCTCCGAGATGTTGTCGCCCAATCCCGTGGCGTTGTCCTGCGTAGCGATCAGGCTCTCGGTGCCCAGGCTGGCAGGTACGTCCACCCCATCGATCTCGTTGATCGGGGGCGGCAGGGGCGTGAGGTTGACGGTCAGAATCCGGTAGCTATAGGCCGGAAGCGTGATGCTGTACGCGGCTTTGTTGGCGTCGGTGAGGTTGGCGAGGAACTCTCCGGTGATGACGTCCTGAACCGTGGTCGCGCCGCCGGTGATCGTATTGTTCGAGAGGTCGAGGTCCGTCGTTCGCGCGCTGGAGCGCAGGTTGATGGCTACCAGCAGGGTCTCGCTGCCTTCGTCGTGCCGCAGGAACGCCCACACGCGCGAACTGACGGCATCGACCGCGTGATACGAGCCCCGCCGCAGGGCGGAGTGGGTCTTGCGCGTGGCGATCAGCATCTTGTACTCCTCCAGCAGCGAACCGGTGACCCCGTCCTGCTCCTCGACCGAGCGACCGTCGTTGTCGCCGGAGAACGCGTTGTTATACGCCGAGTTGTTGAGCACCCAGTAGTTGGACATGGGGGCTCCAGCGACCGCGTTCCATTTGAACGGCTCGCGCATGGGGATGTCGTTGGCATCGCCGCCATAGCTCTGCTTGGTGCCCAGCATACCGATCTCATCACCGAAGTAGATCACCGGGGGGGACGGCTGGGTCATCAGGATGGCCGCAGCGACTTTCGCCTTGGTAAGGCTTCCGCCGATCACCGAGGTGATCCGATCCAGGTCGTGATCGCCGAGCGTACCCAGGAAGGTCTTGCCCGGGGGCAGGACCGCGGTGGTGGCAGCCATCTCGCTGTACAACGAGGCAGCCGTCTCGCTGCTCAAGGCGTCGCGGGCTGCGAATAGGAATGGTTTGGTCATGG
>JAAEQG010000288.1 GCA_024231775.1 bacterium | reverse complement strand
GTGGATGTCTCGTATTGGCGGGCAACGTCCTCGAACAGTTCGCCTCGTCCGGCACTGGTGCCCGGTATCGCGGTGTAGCCTCCGTTAGATCGCGGTTGGTTGCCCTGACGCAGGTTGATCGCCGTCGCCGATTGGATGAAGAACAGGTCCCCGCCCGTGACGTACCAGTTATGCACTGTTGCCGGAGCGATTACCAGTGCTGCCACCCCGACCACCCCGGCAGCGGGCCATGCATCGCGCGGGCGTCGCGCCGATTGCCAGAACAGCCAAGGCCCCACCGCCACGACCAACAGCATCGCCGGTGGATACGCCAGGCAGAGCAGGCCCAGGACAAGGCCCAGAATCAACCGGCGCCACAGCGTTGGTGTGGCTTGCACGACGACCAGCTGGCGGTACACCACCGCCAGCAGCAATAGCTGGAGCGAACAGGTCAGCACCCGTAGCGAGAAGCTAGCCGGTTCTCTGAGGGCCAAGAACGCCCCCGCAGCCAGCAGTCCGGTGGTGGTGCCAAACCGCTTGAAGCCTGCCCACCCCAGCACGCCTGCGGTGGCGACATCCATCAGAGCCTGGGCTGTATACACCGTGGCCAGGGATGCCCCCAACCGCCGTGCCAGCCCCAGCAGATAGGGATATAGAGGTGCGGAGAAGAATGGCGTGTCCTGGACGAGCACTCCGTCAGCAACTCGCGCCGCCCACGCCCAGTAGACCGCGGCATCGACCAGCAGGGTCTTGGCCAGGGGGTTTTCCGCGACGTACTCACCCACGATGAGCAGACGAAGGACCAGCCCGACCGTGCAGATTCCTGCCAGGACAATCCAGAAATGCCCCGGGGTTCGCTGTTTGGATGGGTGACGCTCCCGCCGCACGCTGTGCGCTCCAATCAGGGCCGAACTGCTGGCAAGCGGCTACCCCCACGCTCGGGGGACGCGGCAGAGCCTGTCCGCGGCACCAACTGCGTCGCCTTCGATGGGATTCATCCTAGCGAGAAGAGGCCCTCGGCGTCCACGGCGTTTTATCGGACGATTCGAGGACCGGCAGGCAGAATGAACGTCCGATAAGTGCACTTGGCAAGAGCAGCGGCTTCGCCGGGGAGGATCGACTTCCAGATCGCCGCACTGGGAGCTCATCACGAAAGCGGAAGGCGCTTGGCCCCCGAATGCTGCATTCGGGGATTGGTCCATCCGATTCATGTGGTAGCGGGAGAGCAATGCCGGTCCTACGTTCGGATGTTGTTCGGGTGGAGTGCGTTTGGAGACCGTCCATCACCATGTTCAGTTAGACTTTAGTTCTGCCGATGTTCATTAGTTACAAAATCGTACACTTTTCGACGAGCCAGCTTGCATCTGCGGACGTGATTTGGTTTAATCGGAGACGTTCAGGTGTGGTAAGGAGGGTTCGGCGGGCTTGGCGCCGTGAAGAAGCGTATTCATATCAACGCACACAGTCTTCATGCGCCGGGAAACGGTGGAGTGAGCGCTACGAACGTAAGAAATTGTCTCAACACAAGTTTTGACATGGCTGGCGCCGTACCTTCGGGAAGAGCGCGCGGCGCGCGGCGCCTGCGCTGGTCCCTCCTCCCTCTCTGTCGATGCAAAGGAGCTGCTCAGGCCGGGGGATGGGGACGGTTACACGGACCTGATTCAGGGTATGAGAAATCGATCTGTGCGATGTCGCACGACGACAAGGAACGCGCCCGGCGTCACGACCGGGGTTAAGATCTGTTCATATGGAGGAACTGCAGATGGATTGGAAGCGAAGGATAGGCCTGTTGAGCGCGGTACTCTTGTGTACCAGCGTGGTGATCGCTACGTCGGCGATCGCCGGTGATGGACCTCGTGCGCTCAACGGCAGCGCAAGCTCAGCCACCCGGATGACCGCGCCGGCTGACGCCGACTCCCCGGATGTTTCGGGGCAATCGCCGGCAACCTTGCGGATGGGCCAGCGACCGCCGAAGGTCGCGGTGGACAAGAGCAAGAGGGCGTTGTACGGGAACAACACGGGCACCCCGTTCGTGTACACCCACAGCGGTGGTGCTCGCGGGTTGCGCGCCACGGGTGATGACTGTAGCGACCCATACGTTATCGGCGACGAGACCGCTCTGCCGTACAGCGCGAACCACACGACGACCGGGTTCACCGAGGACTACGGCTGCTACACCGACTGCCAGGGGCCGTCGACGGTGGAAGATACGGTCTATTCGTTCACCCCGACCGTGGTGACGATCATCACGGTGTCGTTGTGCAATTCGCCGGCGAGCGGCTCGGCTCCCGACCACGATGACACCCGGCTGTTGATCTTCGATGAGAACGGGCTCGGGTGTGGCAGTTGTCCCGCGGAGGACGGCGACGTCCTGGCGTGCAACGACGACGATCCGGACGAGTGCCCGAATGGTCCCGGTGGAACGGACGGGCGCCGGATGTCCACCATCAGCGGATTCCGGTGCGAAGCCAACACGACCTACTACTTCGTCGTCACGTCATGGGACGACGGGTCCGTGAGGGGCGGAGACTACACGATCGACGTCGGCCTCGCGGATTCCGGCTCCTGCTGTCACGTGGTTCCGCAGCCCGATGCATGCTCAAGCGGGGTCTTCGAGGACAGTTGCAAGGGCTTGGCTGACATGTTTACGGCGAACTCCGGCTGTCCGGTGCCTTGCCAGGCCGACCCCATCGACACTCAGGAGACATGCCCGGAAGATGTGATCTGGGGCCCCGGCGATTTCAGCACGGGTAGCTACTACATCAGCACGGCGATCAGCGATGCCAGCCCACGTGATGGCGAAGTTCCCCAGCACAACTTTGACGCCTTCTGGAACCTGGAGGATCCCATCGCAGCGCTGCGTGTTTGGGGCTGCTACTCGAACTTTGCGTTCGATGAGGCTTGCGACAAGGACGGCGTGGTACCGTTCTACGTCGAGTTCTGGAGCCACGACGGCGGCAATGAGCCCGGGACTCTCCAGTACGGCCCGTTCGAGATCAGCGGATTCCTGCTGGAGACCGAATCCGAGGGCGTGTCGTTCACCGAGTGCAGTGACTGGTACCAAGTGAACATAACCCTTCCGCAGGCCATCAACATGGACACCGGCTGGGTAACGGTCTACGCCGGCGAGGCCCCCGGTCTCCTTAACCAGTGCTTCTGGCGTTGGCCGGCCGCGGGTGAGGATGCTGCAGAGTCTGGTGACTTGCTGACCTGGGACGATTGGGCCGGGCAAGGGCCTGGTGACCTGCCGCTCTGTGTGTCGCCTCCGGGCGCTCCGGGCGCGTGCTGCGACCAGGAGGTCGCGCCGTACGCCTGCAGCAACGCTGTGAGTGCCGCGGACTGTACGCCGCCCAAGCGCTGGGTGCAGGAGGACTACACGGGCCAAGATACCTGTGCCCGGTTTGACGGTTTCGATCTTCAGCAGTGCGGTGTCGGGGCATGTTGTTACGCCGACGGCAGCTGCCTGGAAAACGACATCGACACGTGCACCAATGGTGGCGGTGAGTGGAATGGCGGTGAGTTCTGTGCTCAGACACCGCACAGTCCCGACGGGTATCACTGCGCCCCGGTGAACGACTTGTGCACCGATGTTTCTCCGGGGGCACGGGGCGCGTTCTCCGAGACCTTCACAGGCCGTAACGACGGCACGACCGCGGACATTCCCGAGGTCGGAACCGCTGCCTGGGAGGCGTTCAACAATCCGAATCCGTGCTCGGACATCACCATCGACTTCTGTAGCACGGACCCCGCGTTCACCTCGCAGGCGACCTCCTTCCTCATGCCGAGTTGCACAGGCTACGACGCACGGATTGAAGCCACCTCGGCCAGTGCGACGGACCGCGAGAGCGGCGACCCGCTGTGCTGTCTGGATAATCCGCCTGGGTACGATTTGAACTTCGTGATTTCGTTCGAGAGCATCCCCAGTGGGGATTACTGGTTCCCGATTCGGTCAGGCGTGGGCAGCACCGGTGGTTACACGGTTCACGTTACCGGTGACGACTGCGTGATCGATGACGCTTCCGAGGACTGCAACAACAACGGGTTCCACGATGTCGCCGACGTGGTCTCGGGTACCAGCGAAGACTGCAATGGCAACCTGGTCCCGGATGAGTGCGAGTGCGGTGACTACGACGACGACGGGAAGACCGGGCTGGACGACTACGCTCTGTTCCAGGGCTGCTACAGCGGTCCGGTCACCACGGTGAGTGGGTGCGACTGCACCTTCTTCGACAACGACCTGGACAGCGACGTGGAT
>JAAEQG010000287.1 GCA_024231775.1 bacterium | reverse complement strand
TCACCTCCCGAAATGGAACTGGACCACCCAGGGCAGCCATGATAGCCAGGGCGGGGTCTGCCGTCACCGTCAAAAAAAGCCGTTGACAGCCTTGACAGCTCTGCCAAATATACGCTGCGCTTGGCGGTAGAGGTGAACTGGGGTCGGCTAGCGGGTGGATAAGAAGGATGCATGCCAAGGAGTTATCCGAGCTGAGCGGAGCTGCGTGGGGTTCCAGAGGACAGGATGATGCCGGGGGCGTAGCGCTGGCAACCCCTGAGCTGAAGGGCGGAAGCATCGTACGTCTGTTCCAGGAGCAGTTCGCGCTGAACGCGTTCGATCACGACGACGATAGCGAGGACGACGTGGTCGATCAGGATGATGACTGCGACGACGACGACGATCAGGATGATGAGGCGGAGGAGGAAGAAGAAGAAGAGGAGCCCGACGAACTCGACGCGGACGCCGATTTCGACGACGATGACGATGACGATGATGATGATGATGACGATGACGAGTTCGATGAAGATGGAGACGGACTCGACCTTTGAGGCGCATGCACTGCCCCGAGCGTCATCCGGCGATTTAACGTTGCGGCAGCACGGTACCACGCCTGACTTCGCCTGCGAGTGAACAGCATGACGGAACAGCGGTCAGACCAGGAACGACGGAAGGACTCGAACCGGAGACAGGCTGTGGATCGGCGCAGCGGGCTGGATCGTCGGCGCGGACCGGGACGCCGGCGCGGCGAGGTCCGTAAAGCTGCGGAGGAGGGCGAGATCTCGGGCGAGTTGCTCGAGTTCGTCATGGCCATCGACGAGTACAAGCGGGTTAACGAACGGCCGTTTCCAAGCTGGACGGAAGTCTTCGAGATCATCCACTACCTGGGATATCGCAAGACAGCCGACCGCGCCCATCATGTCAACGCGCCCGGCGACGCCGGGGCTGAATGACCGACCCAACCAGCCTGCGCCGTTTGCGAGCGCAGGCGGACCCCACCTACCGTAGTGCCGAACCTCCTCCGGCGAGGATCCCAGAGAGTTCCACATACCTGTGTGCTGGGCGGACCGCCCCTCCCCCAACCCCTCCCCAGGAGGGAGGGGGGCGGGATAGGCTCTGGCGTTGAGTCCGTGCGGCGTTCCCCCGGGTTCAGCAACACTGGATGGGTTTGG
>JAAEQG010000286.1 GCA_024231775.1 bacterium | reverse complement strand
GGGTTTGGGGGAACCTGCGGAGCCGGTTCCCCCAAGGGGCGTCCGCGCGTCATGATAGGCTGACGAGACCAGTTTCCCGGGGCCGGTAGGCTCAGGGGCGGTCCGTCCCGGTCCGCGGTTCGCGGCCGCCGGGTCGTCTCCGTCGTCGTTTGGCATCTTTGAGACGGTAGCTTTCTCCGTTGCACTCGATGATATGGCAGCGGTGTGTCAGCCGGTCCAGCGTTGCCCCGGTCAATCGTTCGCTGCCGAGCACCTCGGTCCAGTTCTCGAACGGCAAGTTGGTGGTCACGATCACGCTGGTCCGTTCGTAGGCGGTGCTGATCACATCGAAGAGCAATTCAGCTCCTACCTTGCTGGCGGGCACATAGCCAAGCTCATCGAGGATCAGCAGGTCCAGCTTGGACAACTGGGTTTTCAAGCGGGCCAGTTGCCGCTGTTCCCGAGCTTCAATCAACTGCGTCACCAGTTCGATGACCTTGTGAAAGCGGACGCGTTTGCCACGAGCGCAAGCTTCCACGCCGAGTGCAGTGGCTATGTGCGTTTTGCCCGTCCCGGTGCTGCCGACCAGCAGGAGGTTCTCCCGCTGGTCTATGTACCCGCACCGCATCAGCTCCAGCACCAGGGGCTTGTTGACGGACGGCTGAGCCTTGAAGTCGAACGACTCCAGGGTTTTGATCGTCGGGAACTTGGCCGCCTTGAGTCTTCGATTCGCCGCCCGCCGCTCACGATCGATCAGTTCCAGTTCACACAGTTGCAGCAGAAAAGCGAGGTGATCGGCGTTGTCCGCAGCACAGCGTTGGGCGATCTTCTCACACGCCTCGTGCATGGTCGGCAGTTTGAGGGCCTTGAGATGGTGGCGCAGGAGGACCAGGCTCTTGGTCTCGGTTTTCTTCATGATGCACCTCCCGCCGCCAATACGCGGTAGGCGCCGAGATCGGGCGACTGGACGTGCACCAACTTCAGGTGCGGTCGGCCATCCAGGCTGAAGAGTCCCACAGGCTCTTCCTGACGGACCTGCAGAATCACGCGGACGGCGTCGTAGCTGATCGCCCCAATGGCCAGTGTCTGCCGGACGGCGCCGGCCAATTGGCCGAGCGAGGCGTTCTCCAGGAGCCGCGGGACCTTGATGTACTC
>JAAEQG010000285.1 GCA_024231775.1 bacterium | reverse complement strand
TGGCAAGAGCATGGGGAAGAACAAGCCTTGGCCCATCGAGGAGCCGCGCACCTCTTTGCCTCCTACTTTTACGGGCGCTTTGGCGAGGAGGGAACGCGGGCGCTGGTCGCTCAACCGCTCAACGGAACCGCCGGGTTCGACGCCGCGCTGGTCGAACTGGGGAGCGACCTCAACTTTGAGGACATCTTTGGCGGGTGGCTGGCGGACAACTACCTGGGCACAGAGACGCCCGCGCTGGCGGCCGTCTACGAGGACTATCCGGTCGCAGTCGAATCATCGGTCCAGCAATTCGGCGCAGACTATATCCTGCTTCGCGGCGCGGGCGACCTCCGCATTCAGTTCGCCGGGACGACTGCGACTCCTCTGCTGGACGTATCCCCCCACAGTGGGCAGTTCTTCTGGTGGTCGAACCGCGCCGACGAGTCGTTGACCACCCTCACGCGGGCTTTTGACCTTTCTGTCGTTTCCGACACCAACCCGGTGACGCTGACCTATTGGGTGTGGTACGACGTCGAGCCAGGCTACGACTATGTCACCGTCGAGGCTAGCGCCGACGGGGGAGAACGATGGCAAACGCTGGTCACCCCATCCGGCACGAGCGACAACTCGCGCGGCAACAATCCAGGCTGGGGCTACACGGGCCAGAGCGGCGACCCGCCAGGGTGGATCCAGGAGATGG
>JAAEQG010000284.1 GCA_024231775.1 bacterium | reverse complement strand
AGCGGTGGAGCGCCTCGGCGCCAGGGGCTGGGAAGGAATCCGCCGCTGGGCGCTCAATCGCGACACAGCAGCCTTTCAGGCCCTGCGGCGGAAGATCGAGACTTATGTGGACGCCAACGTGACGGAGCCCTTCACTTGGCTGATCGAGATGGCCGACAAGAGGCAACAACTCGGAAAAAGCCCCATTCCGGGCCGTGGCAGAAAACTGCTTTCTTCGGAGAACAGCTTCGTCGTCGTCGCGGGCCAAGCTTCTCGGTTCAAGCCGATCCAGGAAGCGATCCGGCGTCAGGTCAGGCGCCTGCACCTGTCGCCGGAGTCCGGCGGCAACCTCGTTCTTCTCCCCGGCCGACTCGCGAAGTACGCCTGCGTCTACGGAGCGCAGTGGGCCTATCGCACGGCTCTGCGCTGCAATAATCCGGAAGACGCCCTCGGCACCTATTGCTTCTACCGGACAGGTGGCGGGCGGCAGCTACGGATTCTCGATATGAAGACCTTCAACAAGAGGCGTCCCGAGAAGCTCGATCTCCCGGAAGGTGACAACCGACTGATCTTCCAACCGCGCCACTTCGATCCGGGGCGAATTGTAGATCCTGAACTCCAACCGATCGTTGAAGCCGATACGATTGCCAACATCCGAACGTTCGTTTACGGCGGTGACGTTGAAGTGAAGTACCTGGGCCAGGGCAAGGGGATCAGGATCGTGGAGGGAGGCCGAAAACCCGTGATTCTGGACTCGGAGGCGACATTTGGCAATGTCACTGAGGACATCTATCACAAAACCTGGCCGGAGGCGGTACCGGATGAGACGAAGAAGAAATAGCGTTGTTCTCCTGGATGGCCGATCGCAATGGGCCACGGCATTTGCGTGGATTGTGATGCTCGCAGCAGCTGGAGTCAGCGAGCCACAGGGGGTGGCTGACGGGCAGCCGAAAAGCGCGGTAGAGGTCTACCGGCTGGCGGAGAAGCGCTTCGCCCTGGTTGCAATACCTGAGGGCGGTACACCGCTCCAGGTTACAGTGGAGCACGGAGAAACGGGCTGGTTTCTGGATCCCGAGAGCGCGCGCTCGGCCGAGGGATGGCTAGACCTGTTGCGTCGCACCACCGGGGAGGCCGATCCCTGGGAGCTGGCCTCGGCAGAGCTCGACCGTCTGACGGAGTCGACGTTGCTCCAGTTCAAGGCCCCTGACCACCGCATCGTGCTCCGAAGGCTCACAGATAGAGAGGTGATTGTGAGCTTCGTGACATACGAGCGGATTGAGAGCTTTGCCTTCTCCAAGCAGCTGGTAAATAACGAAGAAAAGTGGCGCAAGAAACAGCCAGTCAGCATCGATCTTATGGGGCTCCTTTCGCTTCCCGACGAGAATTCTGCGACCCTCGAGCGGGTGTTCCAGCAGGTTCCGCTATATGACGGCTGGATTCGAAGGGTCCTCGCTCTGCCGAAAGGCAGCCAACTTATCCTCTTTCAGGACAAAGACGGGACGTGGAGGCGGCTGGTGGAGAGCACGGTCGAGGAGGAGGAGTGGCGACGAAGCATGGGATTCGCCACTCGTCCGCCGACCGCGTTGGCCACCGTACCCGAGGTCTCGGAGACCGTGCTCCGCTCACCCCGACCTCGAGCCCGGGGTGGAATCGCGCAGTACCTCCAAGCGATTGTCGGGTCGATACTACCCCTCGTCGCCCTGTTGCTGGCCCTTGGGCTCCTGCTCGGTCGCCGCTGGTTCCCACCGAAGCAGAAACAGCCATCGTACGCCGAGACGGCCTCGGCACTTGTGCGGCTTCTGCACGCCGATGCAGACCGAACACTGAAGGCAGGGCCGGAACCGGCCTCCGAGCTACACAAGGTCGCTCTCGCCTTCGCCCGAGAGCACTATCAGCGGGCTGCTGAGTCCCTGCACCACGGCCGTGGCGGTGATCTGGCCCGCCAACTCGAAGACCAGATCGGGGCCAAGCTGGAAAAACGTATCAAGACGAGTGTGGGTTTGGGAGAACTCAAGGGCGAGGAGGCCAGAGAAGTGGTCACCTTGGGCCAGAAGGTGTTGGAGCACTACCGCCGGGCCGTCAAAGAGAAGAGGGTCAAAGCCCAGAGCGCCTCCAGCTTCCTTGCCGAAACCGTCCATGAGCCGGCCCGGCTGCAGGAAGAAGTACACAAGATCGAGCAGAGCCTCGATATCCTGAAGAGGCAAAACGAGGATCTCAAGGTAAGGGAGAAGGATTTGGAGGCGGAAAAGGAAACCCTGGAGGTCGAAAACAAAAAAAACGCCCTGGAACTACCCATAACCAAGAACAAGAATAAGAGTCTTAATAAGATCGCCGTCGATCTTCGACGCGAACGCAATGATCTTAATGACGAAATCGCACAACTGCGCACGAACCTGGAGACCACACAAGAGCGCAACACCGAAATTGTCAACAAAGAGAAACGCATGATAAAAAAACTCGAACAGACAGAGCGCGCCGCGAACTGCGCCAACAAGTGTCAACTCGCATACTGGGAGCACTACTATCACGCCCCCTCGGCGGCAGTCCTGCAATCCCTTACTTACCTTGCCCTCTACCAGCTCCTTAGAGGCACCCTCTCGGAAAACCAACTCCTCGAAACCGTCGGCTGGATAAACCTCCGCAATCTTCTAAGAACAATTGAGCAGTTACCGAAGCTGGGAAAATGGCGGGGTCAGATGAGGCAGATCCGTCCAGACATCGACAAGATGGAGATCCCACGCAACTACCTCGTCGACTACAAAGCGCAAGACCCGGAGCGGGATTTCATTGGGATGCTGCTTCATCACATGGTCAGCCCGGATGATGAGGCACGTCGAGGTTTCGATGCGCGAAGCCTCTCCGGCTGGCCATTTTTCTTCAAGGTCGAAGGCCGCCGGGTGATGGGGGTTTCTGCGTAACACCGGAAAACGGGAGCACCACAAAGATGACACCGTTGGCATGCTTTTTAGCTCTGGTCTTGGGGATCACGGTTCTCAGCTTCCTGCTCCTGCGCCGCTGGCTCGGACCAACCGGGGACGCCAATCCGCGGTCCCTTTTCTTACTTCATGCTTGGATAGTTACTCTCATTCTGGTTGCAGCGGTGATCTACTTCCTGGGCTGGGGACCCGGCGTCGCGCCGGCCGGCCGCGACCGCCCACCGTACCGGCTGGCGCACAGCGGCTATTACGTTACCCCCGGGGAGGAACTGATATTCCAATCGGGACGGGCGGATCGATCCTTTCGCCTGGCGAGCCTTGGTGAGGGGGAGAGGTTGGCATTGACGGCTCAGCCGACCGAAGGCTCCGACCGGTTACGCTGGACGCTTCGAGCAGAGATCGACGAGATCCCTCTGCGCGTCGACGGCCGGCAGATCAACCTGCCGGCGGAATCCTGGTTCCAGCCCGGCGATCAGCTGGTCGTCAGGGATCTCCGCGGGGATCGGTTCTTTTCGGTCCGCTGGCTTGCCGACCCCGGCCGTTCCGGGGCGATGTCGAACCGCTACCTCTATAACCAGGGACAGCTCCGGGACGGGAACTCGGTAGAGGACTTGGAGGCTCCCCTGCTGATTTCCCAGCGATTGCTGCGCGAGGGTTACCGACTATCGAGCCTGGCCGGGAGCGGGATCGCAGAGGCCATCGACAGGCTCCGGCAGCCGGATCGGGAGCGCCGGAGCAGTTGGCTCGGATCGCTGTTCGGAACGGCTGGGGAGGAGGTTCCGAAACTGACAGCGGGGGTTGACGTCGACGCCTTCGAGAAGCGATATCGGGGGCTGGCACCGCTTTTCCGCCAGGTTCTGTGGCTGCGCCAGAACCTCGGAGATCCGGCGAGCCCGATGGGCGTCCACCTCGCAGGTGATCTCCGGGACCAGGATCTCTACGAAGTGCTGCGAGTCCGGCCCGGTGGCCAGAGCCACGGTCTGGGGCAAGGCAGCGTCGGCTTGTTGGAGCGGGCGCTCGATCCCGGATCCCGGGTTCGTCTCGGCTTCGGCTCCCGGGACTCGGTCGTCCTCCGACCCGGCGCAACCGTCGTGCAGGATTCGCGCTTGGGACTGGTGGCCGATCTGCGAATCGGAAATCCCGCGTCCTGGCCGTTCCCGGAAACGCAGCCCGCCGAGGTCATGATCATGTCCCGGGAGATCCTCGCCCAGGTCCACGGCTTCCACCTCGACGTCGGCCTCGATCGCGAGCCGTTCTATGCCAAGGTGCGGTACGTTACGGCGGACGACCGATTCGAGGTCCACGACGGGAAGGATCTTCTTGGTACTTCCCGCGTTTCCGGTCAGCCGCCCAGCGTATTTGCCGGGAAGCGGTTTCGCTTAGGTGGATTCCAGCGCGGAGTCGTGCTCCATTTCGCCGACCAGCGGAGCCCGGTGCGCTTCTCGGGCCGATGGGCGATGCTGGCACTCCTGGTCGCCAACGTTCTGTTCAGCCTGAGCTGGCGCGGCGAAGCGAGCTCACGGCCGAAGCTCGACCTGGCCTGGACCCTGATCTGGGGGCTGATGCTGACCTTCCTGGTGGTGCGCCTGATCCTCGCCTTCCGGGTAGCCGTGCTGCCGCCGGAGGACGCATCGCCGGCCCTGATCCGGACGGTGTTCGAACAGAGCCTGATCGTCAGCCTTGGGGCCGTTTGGCTGGTGCCTCCGGTGGTGGTAGGCGCCCGGCTTCTCGCCCGGATCTCCTGGACCGCGGTGGGGAGGTGGCTCTCCACCCGGTTGGGAGCCGGCCGGATGCGGGCCGCGGCGGCGACACGGATTCGCGGGCTTGCAGCTCGGCTGCCGCTCAGCTCGCTGGGGCACCGTCTGCATCCACACGGTCTCCCCTTGCCACCGCGGTTCCTCCTCTTTGCCTGCCTGTTGGTGCTCTGGCTGTCCGCCGCCGTGGTGGTGGGTCGTAACGAAGCCCTCGCAGGGCTGCGCATCAACATCGTCGTCCACCTCTTGCTCGCCTTCGGTCTTGCCGCGGCCGCCGGTTGGCTGGTGAGCGCCAGGTGGACAGGCCGCGTCCTCTTCCTCGTCCTCTGGTTCGCCGTGCCCACCGTGGTGGTGATCTTGCTCATCGGCGATACCGGATTTGGAATCCACTTTTTCTCGTTCCTCCTTGTGGCCTTGTTGCTGTTGCCGTGGGGCAAGCAGTACCTGCGCTGGTGGGCGTGGGTGGTTCTGGGCGTCCTCGTCGTCGGCGTCGTCCTGCCGCTTGCCCACCCGCAGATTCTCACCGCCCCCAGGATCGATCGGTGGATCACGAAGGCCGTGAACCCGGCGAGCCACCACGTGTACTACCGCCTCGCCGTGCGCGGCTCCGAAGACGAGTTGCTCCGCCGCCGCTCCGAGGAGGCGGAATACGATCTGGATCTTTTTCTCCGGAATTCCCAGCAGCAGTGGCAGATGCTGCTCTACGCCTCGGAAGGGCTGGTCGGCCCACGAGGTTACGGAGGCGCGCCGCTATCGCGGGCGGGCATGACCTACCCCAGCTCGTTGACCGACTGCGTCTATTCGATTTACCTGTTGGCCGAGCACGGTAGCGCCGCGGCGGTCCTCTTGGTGCTGGCCTATGCGGCGATGGGTGCGCTCATGATCCATGGCGGCTGGTTTTTCGTAGACCGAGGCCGGCACTCCCATCGCAGCCGACTTCTGGTGCTGACGCTGGTGGGCGGCTACTTTGCCCTCAACACGCTCTACATGGCACTGGCCAATCTGGGCGAGTTGGTCTTCACCGGCCAGAACATCCCGCTGCTGGCGCTGTACTCGCGCTCAGACATCCTGGCAAGCGCTTTCTTGCTCTGCCTGGTGAGCTTCCTGCTGCGCTTCCGACTCGCGGTCAGCGACGACCAGGCCCTTCCGGGACAGCCGCTGACCCGCCGCTTCGGCTATGCCTACATCGCGGTCTTCGCCGCAGGGGTTGGCCTCGTCGCCCTCCAGATGCAAACCCTGGCGGGCGACCACAGCACTCGGTCGGACTTCTCGTTCCCCGAGGCCACGCTCGACGAGTATCGGCAAAATCTCCCGGAGCCCGGTAAGGCGAAGCCCCTCCAGCTCGATCGCCGAGCGTTACGCATTCAGGTTCAGGGAAAGCTCTCTTGGGTCGAGGAGCAATACGTCCGGAAGTTCAACCACCAACTCGACAAGTTCGATCCCGTAGCCGGCCTCTATTACCTGGTCTCGCCCTCCTCCGGCCCGCAGCTTCAGATCAACGGCGACTACTTCAACCTGCCCTCACCGTTCCGCAAGCGCAGTCGCTGGGAGGGTACGATCGAAGCCCAGGGGCCGGAGCTTCCCACCCTCAATCTTCTCGGTGAGGAAGTGGTGATCCAGCCCATGGTCGAGACTCCCGGTGAGACCTTCTCGCTGACCGATCCGCCACGCGACCGGGTCCGGCTCAGCAACCGTGTGGTTCTCGCCCACGGCTCAGGTCCGGAGGCCGCCTCGCTGATCGAGCTGTTGGGAGACCGGCAGACTCTCTCCATCGATCCCTACCAGCCGCCGCCGTGGATGAAGTGGGAGATCCACGTCGACGGCGAAGAAGTGACCGGAGTCTCCCAGATCCGACCATTGGAGAAGGGCCAGATCATCCGTATCACCGGCAGTCAGTCGGGAACTCCGTTCGCTTATAATTTGATCTATCTTGGACCGCAGCGACCGCTTCTCGCCTTCTCGACCTGGCGCAACGGCAAGACCCGCCGGGTGCTCGCCGAAGGCTCGATGGCGGGAACTCTCCGCGAGCTCGGGCTGGTGCTCGACCGGGAGAAGGCTCGGCACACCAAGCTACCGGAGCGGTTGCTCCTGACCCTCGACGCCGCCCTTCACCGGCGGCTCGAAGGAATTCT
>JAAEQG010000283.1 GCA_024231775.1 bacterium | reverse complement strand
GGCGTGTCACGGCTGCCTGCTGATCGCGGAACCGTCGTGCGAGAAGTTCAACGTCTACCTCGACCGCGCGCTGGTGGTGCCGACGGTGAAGGACACCGACTGCGCGTTCTTCCGGGGCCTGCTGTGACCGCGGACCCCTTGCTGCTGCTTTCCTCGGCGGACCTGCGGGAGATCGCGTCGGCGTTGGAGGGCGGGCGGCTCGAGCTGCGTCCCCGCATCTCCCCGTTGAGCGTCGCGCAATGGGCGGCGGCGTCGCAACGCGCCGCCCTGGCGTCGGGTCTCGAAGCCCTGGACATGGAGGCTCCGGCGTTGGCCCGGACGCTGCGCCTGCTGGCGTCCCAGCGGCAGGCCCTCGAGTCGGCGGTGCCGTCGTTCTCCCTGGTGTGGACGGGACCCGAGCACTGGCCGGGCCAGCGTCTGCCGGAGGTCTCCTCGATCCGCGTTCGCTGGACGCGGATGCCAAGGCGGTCCTGCACGCCAAGGTGATCGTGGTGGACGACGAGGCATTCATCTCTTCGGCCAACTTCACCGCGTCGGCGCAGGAGCGCAACATCGAGGCGGGGGTCCATTTCCGGCAGGCGTCGTTGGCGATGGCGTTGCGCCGCCAGTTCGACACGTTGGTGGCGAAGAAGCGGTTGCGTCGGCTGCCGTTGTCCTGAGCTCGAGGAGGTGCTCCTCGACGGCGAGATCCCTGAGGGCGAGCGCCCGCGCGGACCGCCCGAGGAGCTCTGCAAGGTCTGCGGCTTGGAGCTGGTGGTCCTCGAGGTGATCCCCCGGTCCGCCCGGCCACCGCCGGAGAAGCTCTACGGGAGGCGGACCTCGCCCAGCACCCCCTCTCGCGCCCGCGGTGGTCGCTCGAGGCCGCGGTAACGACTCCTAAGGCTGTGTTTCCACCGTTTGGCCCCTTGACACAGCCCGGCGCGTCTCGTACAATCCCCATAGCCGAACCGTGGTGTGGGGCGATTTCGCGCGGGTGCCGTCTAACACGTCGTTGAAGCGGCAAACCAATCCCGCCCGTCTCGACCGCCGTCGGCAGGGGGGTGAAACGAGGTACTCTTGGCGAGAATCGCAGCCAGTTTGCCGCTTAACTCCTACAACGTGCGTGCACAAAGTGAATCGGCAGGATAAAAAATCGAATGCTCTGGCTAATAGCACTCCTCATTTTTGTGGCAGGTTGCCTTGGTGGGTTAGTCAACTCGGCCATTACCGGGGAGCTCAAGTTGCCACATCGTGACACCGAGGCGCAGGTCTTTCGCCCTGGCTGGATTGGACCTGTTCTTGTAGGTGGCGTCGTTGCCGTTGCATCTTGGGGGATCAACGGCCCACTCGCCGAGCTAGAGCTCGTAGGACCAGCGTCAACCACAGAGCCGACCCTCAGACTCGCGGAATTCTTTGGAGCTGTAGTAATCGGATTCGGTGGTGGTCGCTGGTTGACTGCGGAACTCGGACGGGTAATGGCAACTAAAGAGGGTGAGGCTCTGAACAAGACGAAAAATTCGCTGGTCGAAGCTCTTAGAACCGCCACCGGAGGACAGTCGTGACGAAGCTCAGCAGAGAACAGTTTTCACGCCTGCTCGAAGACCTCCAGGGGGCCGACCCATTTCGTGCGGCCCGGCTTGCTCGCGACCTTGAGACTGCGGTCGCGCCAGGTCCGGTGGATCTTGAGCTCCATGTCGCCACCAGGGTGGCGGAAGGTCGTACGATCCTCGAGTACAGGCT
>JAAEQG010000282.1 GCA_024231775.1 bacterium | reverse complement strand
CTGCGACGTCTGGGCTCCAGAATGTCTTGGAACGTAGCTGGGATGCACAGCCGTCGGTCGAGGGCCTGGTGACAGCAGTGGGGCCGCCACCCGCCGTCCCATACCCCCGCCAAGGTCATCGCCGCACCTCGTTATCGGGAGCGATCCGGATAGAGATACCGCATGAACAGCCGCTCGAGTTCGTCCATGAACGACTCGTCGTGTAGCCGTTCGGGCGACTCTTCGAGTGCTGCGCGGAGCAGCGCTGATAGGCCACGACCGAGCAGGAACGACGCGTGCTCGATGTTGATGCGATCGGCCACCCCATCCTCGAGCTGGTTCAGAAGCTGCTTCGTGAATTCGACGGCGCGACGTCTGTTGGCTTCCTTATCTGAGTCCTCGGGCAAGAGCCCCGTGCTGATTCGATAGTCGCCATGGTGGTCGCGGTAATACTCGGGGTCGAGTTCGAGCATCCGACGGTGTCGCTCGGATGCGTACTCGATTCCAGCGCGAATGCGCTGGCGCGGATCCAAGTCCTGAAGGCGAGCCAGGTATCTCAGGTCACTTGATCGCTGCTGATCATCAACGTAGTCGTAGACCGCCTTGATGATCGCTTCCTTGTTCTCGAAGTATTGATAGAGGGAACCCACGCTCACGCCCGCGCGTTCGGCGATCCGGTGGGTCGTCAGTGCCTTGGGCCCACTTTCCTCGAGCAGCAGGCGACCCGCTTCACGCACCGCGTTGACCAGATCCCGAGATCGTTGTTGTTGCGGGCTCCGCCGCTTGCCTTTGCGATCGGACATCTTCGACACCTCGGACAGCAGCCAGCCGTCGGCCCCGGAACCGAACCGACGCCCATTCCGATAACGAGGGCGATGAGATGACTCGCTGGCGACTCGGATCCCGACTCTAACAGGCCTTCCGATCAACCGCGGCGCGTCACAATGTGACGCATCCCATCCCGACGGGCGAATTCGTCATAAGTGTCTGCAATTACTCCGCTTTTCGACGCAGTTGGGAGCAGGGAATGCGAATAGACTCCTCGCGGTGGTTGCGTGTAGTGTGGCTTGGCTGCCCAGGCTCGGCTGAACTCCAGAACAGCTCTTCGAGGGCCTGCCTGTTCTAGCCATACCGGGCTGCGGATGACTGAGGATCAGGCGCTGGCGGCGTACTCGAGTCCCGGAGATGATCCGGATGGGAGGTTGGCATGAAGGAAGTCACAGGCGGATACGCTGGACGGATTCTGAGTCTAGATCTCTCTACCGGAGGGGTTGAAACGATCCCGACCGAGGACTATTCCCCGCTCTTCCTCGGGGGCAGAGGGATTGCCG
>JAAEQG010000281.1 GCA_024231775.1 bacterium | reverse complement strand
ATGCGACGTTGGGGGAATCAACCCTCCGTCGAGCACTATTTATAAGCGGAAATTGGTTCACGGTACCCATACCTCGGGAATCGTGGCTGCCGCACCAAATAACGGGATCGGCGTGGCCGGGACCTGTTGGCACTGCCCCCTCGCGATGGCGGCTTTTTGCAGCGCTACAGATCAGGGAACGATGGATATCGCCGCTACATCGCTTACAGAAGCAGCGGACAAGGGCGTGCAGGTAGCGTCAATGAGCTTCGGGGCAGCCGATGAGTGCCCCGGTGCACCCGGTCAATGGGGCAACACTGCTCTCTGTTTGGCTCTGGACAACTACACGAACCGCGATATCGCGTTTACCGCGGCCTCAGGCAACGACATGATGGAGGTCGAGCTTCCCGCCAACCATCGGGATGTCGCGGCGATCGGCGCCACCGCGACCGACGGGGCATATTGGGAACGTCTGGGCTGCCCCAACGCCGGATTATTGGATTCCGAGTGCGGGTCGAATTACTCCCAAGACCCTGGAGTAGCCACCCTAGACCTCGTGGCGCCAGGTCAGCTCGTGCTCTCAACGGTCTTCACGGGTCTAGGCTACCCGACGACGGACCCCCCCTACCCTTACCCCGACACGGGCTGCGGAGACCAGTTTCCCTACGACGGCGACAGCGGGAACGATAGTGATGGTTACGGAGCCTGTACCGGAACGTCGATGTCGAGCCCTTACGTGGCGGGAGTCCTAGGGCTCCTTCGCACGGCCAATCCTCTCCTGACCCGGTGGCAGTTGCGCCAGGTGCTCACCGAGACGGCCTCGGGAGCCGGTGTCTGGGATCAGTACCTCGGCTATGGCGTCCCCGACGCCGCGGCCGCGGTGGAGGGAGTGCAGGGGAGAGTAGGTGGTGAGGTTCTCATCAATCGGGCCACTCCGATGTTCCGCATTTACAGCGAGAGCCAAGACACCCACCTCTTCACCACCTCGCCTCAAGCCGCAGTAAGCGAGATCGAGGGAGTTGGAAACGGAGAATTCGACAGCGACCCCGCCGCCGGCCTCATCGGAGGCTACGCCTCGCTTCCTGGCGATACGCTTCCGGAAGCGCGAGCCTCCTTCTGGCTCTTCACCGGCCCCGTGGCGCCGGACGGCTCGGCACAAGCCCTGAAGCCCCTCTACCGCCTGACCAGGGATCGCTTCGAAGATATTCATTTCTGCGGCGATGGCACTTCGGAAATGAAACGCTCCTGGGGGTACACGACGAGCGAGACTGAGATCAGGACGTTCCACACCGCGGCTATGTTCAACGATGGGTTGCGCTATTTCCCCGAGGGCATCGAGGGGTACCTCTACCCGCCGACACCCACTCCGCCCGTGGTGGGGGCGGAGAAGCTCTTCCGCCACTACGACGACGTTCGCGACGACTGGCTGCTGCTGCTCGGATCGGAGCCGGCTCCCCCTGGCTACGACGATACGATCACCATCTCCGGTGGCGCACCGAATGGCGAGTGGCTCGGCTGGGTGCTGCCGAACGTCGACTCCGACGGTGACTGGGTGATCGACGCCTGGGAGCTTTTGATGGGGACCAACCCTCAGGTTGCCGACAGCGATGGCGACAATTGCAGTGACGGCGACGAGATCCT
>JAAEQG010000280.1 GCA_024231775.1 bacterium | reverse complement strand
CGCGGCCGCGGCGTCGGGAACGCCATAGCCGAGATACTGATCCCAGACACCGGATCCGGACGCGGTTTCGGTGAGCACCTGGAGCAACTGCCACCGGGTGAGAAGTGGATTGGCCGTGCGAAGGAGCCCTAGGACTCCCGCGACGTAAGGGCTCGACATCGACGTACCGGTACAGGAGCCGTATCCATCGCTATCGTTCCCGCTGTAGCCGTCGTAGGGAAACTGGTCCCCGCAGCCCGTGTCGGGGTAATCGTAGGGGGGGTCCTTCGGGTAGCCTAGACCCGTGAAGACCGTTGAGAGCACGAACTGGCCTGGCGCCACGAGGTCGAGGGTGGCCACTTCAGGGTCTTGGGAGTAATTCGACCCGCACTCGGAGTCCAACGCTCCGGAGTTGGGGCAGCCCAGACGCTCCCAATGTGTCCCGTCGGTCGCGGTGGCGCCGATCGCGGCGACAGCCTGATGGTTGGCGGGAAGCTCGACCTCTATCATGTCGTTGCCCGAGGCCGCGGTAAACGCGATATCGCGATTCGTGTAGTTGTCCAGAGCCGAACAGAGAGCAGTGTTGCCCCATTGACCGGGTGCACCGGGGCACTCATCGGCTGCCCCGAAGCTCATTGACGCTACCTGCACGCCCTTGTCCGCTGCTTCTGTAAGCGATCTAGCGGCGATATCCATCGTTCCCTGATCTGTCGCGCTGCAAAAAGCGGCCATCGCCAGGGGGCAGTGCCAACAGGTCCCGGCCACGCCGATCCCGTTATTTGGTGCGGCAGCCACGATTCCCGAGGTATGGGTACCGTGAACCAATTTCCGCTTATAAATAGTGCTCGACGGAGGGTTGATTCCCCCAACGTCGCAT
>JAAEQG010000279.1 GCA_024231775.1 bacterium | reverse complement strand
TCCATCTTCAACTGCCCCGGGGTGCCGTCGGTCTCAGCGCCGTTGGCAACGTTGTTCGTGCCGGTGGCGTACGCAAAAGTGGTGTACTCCCAAGCGGCGCCTGCCATGTAGTTGATGATTACGGCGTCGCCCTTGAGGTGATTCCAGCGAATCTCCTCGCCGGTGTCGGTCGTGGCCCACACGATCAGGTAACCACGCAGAACGCGGTCGCTCGAGCCATCCGGATCCGGACGACCGTTGGGCGAGCCGGGATCGAGGCTGGTGAACTTGGCGACCGCCTGATCCGGACCGGGCTGACCCGTGGCCGCGGACCAGTAGGACGGCTGGTTGCCGGTCAGGTCGAAGCTGAAGCCCTTGCTGTTCCAACCCTTGTGGGCGCGCTCGGGCGGAGTCGCACCGGGGTCGGCGTCGAGGGGGCCGTCGCCGTTGACGTAGTAGCCCTTCATCTCGACCAGGTCCTGGTGGTCGTTGGTCAGGTCGATAAAGGTGTCCTGAATCAGATTACCGGTCGAGTCCCAGCGCAGCTCGATCTTCGGGTAGATCAAAATGCTGCCCTTTTCACTGGCGCTGACCCGGTCCGCCGCAAACACCGCCGCGGGGGCCATCAACACCGCACAAGCCAGAGTGGCCAATACAAGCTTTCGTGCCATTTCGTTTTGCTCCTTAACCTTAGTAAAACGTTCCAACCAAGCCATTGCGTTCCAAACTAACGATTCTGTCTTTCCCATAGGATTCGGTTCCGCGTTCCTACACGATCCGGCGCCGGTCGCAGATTTTCGATCGTCGCCTAGGTTCCCAACGGAAGCCTCGTTCCCACCTCCTTTCCTCCTGTCCCTTCATACCCGCGACCCGAGCATCGCTCGTTGCGACCGGGATCCATTGTTTCCCGCGGGGAACTCCGCGACACCTTCCGTCTGCGTCCGGGCACCACTTCGTATTGAAGAATCCCAAGGGGACGTTCTCGAACTGTTTTCGATTCCCCCCTCGACCCTGCGGTTAGCGGTCCAAACCAAGCTCGCCATCGACCGCAAAATCATCCTCTCAGTACGCCCGAATAGTAACGACGTATGGGACCCTTTGCAAGACTAAATGCAAGAATAATAAGAGATTAACGAATATCGGACCCTCTCGGAAAGGCGATAATAAATATCGGACGCTACCCCAACGGCAACCGAACGCAACACTTCGCGCCGCCCGGTTTTCTCGGCCGATCACCCCCTGGCCTCGGACCCCGCGCGCCGACGCTGAAGATCTGAAACCCGCGCACTTTGTCCGCGCCTGCTCGGTCGCCCGCCGCACCAGACGCCCCCGGTGTGGCTCTCCCGCCCAGCTTGTTTTTACGGGACGTTGCTATACGATCGACCCTGCGTTCATCCACCGTTAGGTCAGCATAACGCCGGTGGGGGCGTAGTTACCGGTGCTAGGGGTTTTCCCTAGATTGCCGCTGAACGTCCGATAAGCACAAGCCTCGTCGTTTTATGTCTGTCATCGGACCGCGTGGTCGTGCGGGCATGAATCCCTCGAGGCGGCGGGACGTGTTCAGATACCAGCACCTTCCCACGAGCACCAGGGTGAGTGGTGCTGAAGTTTCAGGCGCGCTGCGCGGAGACGGACCGGCGCACAAGAGGACCGCGGCGCGCATGTCGATCATGGGGGCGGAGAGCGTGAAGCGGCGTTCCCGGAACAAGGTCAAGCAGGTCAGCGAACCGGTCGCAAGGCGACGACCACGGCGCCACCTGTGCAGTGCCATACTCCTGGCACTAGTCTGCGTCGGGGTGTACGCCAACAGCGCGGGCAATCCGTTTCAGCTTGATGATTACCCTCTGATCGTCGAGGATCCCCGCGTTCGCGATGGTGCCATCACCGAGTTGCTCACCGGCGACTACTGGTACACGGACAGCCCCACCGTGCAGTACCGCCCCTTGGCCAACTTGAGTTACGCCCTCAGTTGGGCGCTCTCGCCTTCACCCGCTGCCTTCCGGTGGCCGAACCTGGTTCTTCACTTTGGAGTGTGCCTGGTCCTGTTCTACCTGGGGCTCGAGTTGTTTGGATCCTTCGTGGTTGGTCTGGTCTCTGCCCTGCTGTTCGCGGTGCATCCCCTGCACACCGAAGTCCTGAACCTCGGAGTCGGGCGGGCCGAGTTGCTGGCTTCGCTGGGCGTGCTCCTGCCGGCGCTGCTCTACTGGCGCGACGCGGATCCGGAGACGTCGTCCTCGCGGTGGCGTCCGGTGTGGGCGGGAGCGTGCTTTGCGCTCGGGCTGGGCTGCAAGGAGAACGCGATCACCCTGGTGGGGGTCGTGGTGCTGCTCGATCTGTGGAGGTGGAAGGGCGGTGCCTACCTCAACGCGCGCTGGTGGCGCCGGCGCCTCCTGCGGGCGTACGCGCCGATGATCGGGATTATTGCGGCGTTCCTGCTGATCCGCGCCGCATTTGTGGGAGCGTCGTTTCACAGCGACGCTGGTCTGGATCTCCATGTGGACAACCCGATCGCCACCCCCGAACGCGGTTTGGAGCCAGGAGAAAGCGCCTTCCTGGCTCGCTGGGGAACACCGGTGGTGACCCTCGGGAAGTCCGCCCAGATGCTGTTCTGGCCGACGCGTCTGTGTTGCGACTACTCGTATGCTGCGCTGGACACGGTACGGCGCCTGTACGACCCACGCTTGTGGAGGGCGGGTGGCGTCGTAGGCCTGGTGCTGTTGATCGTGCTGCTGTCGATGCGGGCGCGCGGTAAGCTCGCTCTGTGCGCGGGGCTGTCGCTGGTAACCTACAGCGTGGTCTCCAACTTCATTGTGCTAAGCGGTACGGTCTTCGGAGAGCGGTTGCTCTACCTTCCCAGCGCCGGCGCATGCTTGGCCGTTGGCCTGCTTGCGGAGTGGGCCGGCAAGAAAGTGCGCACCGAGGGGACGTTGCGTAAGGTGACTGCCGCGACCGTTCTGCTGCTGGTGGCCGCCGCCACGGTTTGGTATGCGGGGGCGAGCGTCGCCCGCAACCGTGATTGGCGATCCCATGGAGCCCTCTGGAGTTCCGCCGAGCAGGTGAACCCCGACTCCGTGCGCGTACTCGTGAACCGGGCCGCAACCGAAGCAGAGCAAGGCGACGACTCTGCCTCCCTCGCGTACGCACTCCGCGCTACCGAATTGGTGCCCGACCTTTGGCGCGGCTGGCGCGCAGCAGGGGCGGCTCATCAGCGTACCGGGCAGCTCGACTCGGCGCTGCGGTGCTATGAGGAAGCCTGGGAGCGTGGAGCGTACCTTGACGAGGTCGTCGTGCTGGGGCTGAGCGAGCTGCTCATCTACCGAGGTGAGGTAAGCCGGGCAATCGAGGTTGTCCGCCGTGCCATCGCCGGGCGTCGCTCACGCTGGGGACGCGGACGATTTAGGTTGGCTGAGCTACTGATCCTTGACGACCACACCGAGGAAGCCGTTTCCCTTTTGGAAGTGCTGGTGCGAGAGTATCCCGACTGGAATGCTCCGCGGGACAAGCTCGCCCAGTGCGTCGCGCCCGGCAGCTAGTCGCCCCAACCCGCCTGCAGAGCACGCGGGTGCCCGCGCCGGGTGCGGGTGCACCATCGCCTGGCGGTGGGAGACGAGATGCTGGGTGCCATGGCCATCGCGCAGCGTGGCCATGATTGGCTCGACAACATGCTCACCCTCCGGGATGAGCATGGCACCCGGGTCGCGGATACACACCGATCAACGCGGATCAGAAGAGACCTCCATCCGCGTCTATCCGCGCTAATTCGCGGCCGGAACTCCCCGCCCGGGTGCCCCATCCCTTCCAGGGGTGGGGGTCTGACCGCGCCGGACGCCACCGCATTCCATGGGCTGTCGATTAAGTTGTCCGTGGCCATCGTGAAT
>JAAEQG010000278.1 GCA_024231775.1 bacterium | reverse complement strand
TCCCGCACCTGGCGCACCAGGTCCAGGTCTATCATTTCCGTCAGAATCTCTTCGTTGGTGCCGGCCTGTTGCAAAACCCGGCCGTTGGGGTCAACCACGATAGATTTCCCGCAGCCGGTCGTCGGCGCGGCGTTGGCGTTGACCATGTAGCACTGGTTGAGAATGGCGTGCGCCTGTTCGATGATCAATTCCGCCGGGCGGTCCACCGTGCCGGTCAGGGATGGGTGGATGATGACCTCCGCTCCCATCCAGACGAGGGTGCGAATGACCTCGGGAAACCAGCCGTCGTAGCAGATGCACAGGCCAAAGCGCCCCACGTCTGGAATGTCAAAGGTGCAGAACTCGCGCCCACCGGCCAACTTTTCCCACGGACGCCAGGGAAACATTTTGCGATACCGGGCCACCAACTCGCCCTGGGGCGAAAAGACCGGCGCGGTGTTGTAGACGACCTCACCCGCCCGCTCATAGATGGAACCGGGCTGGAGCCATATCTGGCGGCGGCGGGCCATTTCGGCCAACCGTTCTGTCGATGGCCCTGGAATTGGTTCCACGATTGCGTCCGCCACATAATCGGGCGGCAGGGGTTCGAGCGGAGCCAACCCGGTCGGGCATACCTCGGGAAAGCAGACCATATTCACCCACGGAAAGGTGCGCCGGATATAGTCGAGCCGCTGGTCCATACGCT
>JAAEQG010000277.1 GCA_024231775.1 bacterium | reverse complement strand
TTCCCTACCCCTATCGTTGATCGGCACAGTCATCCTGGACCTGGCATGAGGTGCGGTTCGCGGCGTCATCCGTGACCCGGGAACACCCGGCTGCGACCAGGACGCAGAGAAGGACGGGTTTCGGGATGGTGTTCATCTCGGCAGTACACTCTCGGGACGGTCGTCGCCAGCACCCGTCCAGGATTGTACCGCAGAGTTTGGTTTGCGCCCCTCTCCCCACAGGGGGAGGGGTCTGGGTATGTTCTAGTGCATGCTCAATCCACGCGTGGCGTGTATCCGGCGTGACGAGAGTGTCATCTGCGGATGCCCTATCTCTTCGGGGAATGCCGAGACCTTCCTTCACCCCCTGCGGGGGCTCTGCTTCGGGGCGCATGATTCCCCAGGGCTCGCTTCGCTCACCCTGGGCTTTATTCCTGCGCCCCCTCCAGGGGCTGGGGCTTGCCGGGTATGTCCGGATCGCGGATCTGTTTCGGCGACCGCTCGCTTGCGCTTGCGGCTCTGTTCAGGACACGCCGTCAGACGACGCGAGACGGGACATCAGGCGTCCGCCGGGTCAGTTTGTGACTGGCCAGAACCGCTCCCTACCAGAGCTGACAACTCCTCGACCATACCGGTGACGGACTCCGCCTGGGCGGCGAGTTCGGCTGCCGCGGCGGCGGACTCCTCCGCCCCCGCTGCGTTCTGCTGGGTGATTCGGTCAATCTGGGAGACAGACGTATTCACCTGCTCGACGCCCTGGGCCTGTTCCTCGGAGGCGGTGCTGATCCCTTGGACCAGGTCGGTCACGCTGGTCACGTCGCCCATGATCGCATCGAGGGCCTTGCCGACTTCATTCGCCACGTCGGTACCTTGTCGGGCTTTGCCCACAGACTCCTCGATCAAGCCGGTGATCTCGCGCGAGGCCTGGGCGGCGCGCTGGGCCAGGTTGCGGACCTCGTCCGCGACGACCGCGAATCCCTTGCCATGTTCACCAGCCCGGGCGGCCTCGACGGCAGCGTTCAGGGCGAGCAGATTGGTCTGGAAGGCTATCCCTTCGATCACCTTGATGATCTTGCTGATCTCCGCGGACGATTGGTTGATCTGGCCCATGGCGGTGTTGAGTTGCTTCATCGTCGCGGTGCCATCATGTGCGGCAGTCTTGGCCTGGTCGCTCAGCGTGCTGGCCTGTTTGGAGTTTTCCGCGTTGGTGCGGGTCATGGCGGCCATCTGCTCCAGGGCGCTGGAGGTCTCCTCCAGCGATGAGGCTTGGTTGGAGGCTCCGTCGGAGAGTTGCTGGCTGGCGCCGGAGACTTGCTCGGCCGCCTCGTTCACCCGCTCCGCCCCCTCGGAGAGCCCCTCGATGATCCGGTTGATCGGCTTGGCGATGCGCCGGCCGGCGAACCAGACCAATCCGAGCAAGAGGGCCGCGCCAGCGCCGGTCATGGCCGTGCTGAGATAGAGGGTCTTCTTCACTTCGGCGAGGATGTTGCTCTCGGGAACGAACACGGCCAAGGCCAGGGTGGAGTCCGGCTCCGTTGCCTCAGTTGCTTCCGTGTCCTCCTGCTGGTCCGAGGGAGCCAACCGCTCAGCGTCGAGTACCTGGGCAAAACTGACATACTGGATGGCCCCGCCGATCTGGAACGGGTCGACCCGTCCGGCGTTCTCCGTCTGGCTGAACCACTGGCGCGTAGACTCATCGAGGTCGAGCGTGGAATGCTGTCTTTCAGGATCGGAGTGGGCTACGGCTACGGACGTCGTACGTTCCAGGAGGACGGTTTGGCCATCCGGGAACCCGTTGTGCACCAACGTGGCGTTGACCTCACCTACCTGGGACTGGATGGCGCTCCAGTCCAGATAGGCGAGAAGGCTCCCGTTCTGGTCGCCGGAGGATCCCTTGCAGGGGTAGCCGAAGACAATCGTCTGGGAGAATGGAATGCCGGCAGCAGCCAGCAGTTCGCTCTCGCACCACCAAGCAGAATACCCGGTGGCGGAACCGGCGTTGTGGGCTTCGGGCGCCAAGGTCCCGAGTAGCCCGTCAACCACCGTGCTCGCGTTTGTAGCCTGCAACACCTTCCCATCCTGGTCAGTCAAGACCATTACGGAGAACGCCGGTGCCGCAGCCAGCATCTCCATGAATTTGCTGCCCAGCTCATTGGTGGTGTCGAATTCGATGGCCAACCCGTAGACGTCTTCTCGGACCCAATCCTGGAACTTGGCGCCCTGGAGGGCCAACTGGACGTTGAGTCGATCTGCCTCGTTCTGGGCGATCAGGCGGCTTAGGTTCTTGCTGCCGTCAAGGGAAGAATCCCTGGCCGACCGATAGGTGACCCCCACGATGATCAACATGGGGAGCAGGGCTGGAAGCAGCATGATCATGATGCGAGTCTGAAGCTTCCGCGTCTTCTTGCTGTTTCTGCTCATGACTATCCTGGCCTCACTTCGCAGTCCGAGGAGGTTCCGCCCCAGTCCGCGCTCTGCGGCGCGGAGGGTCTCGTGGTGCGATAGCGGCGATTGCGATCGTTGTCCGGCCCGATTCAGCCCAGTGCCCAGCAGCGTGGCAGAGGTCTGTGGCGGCTGGCGGGAGGGCCAGCCGCCACAGAGCCCCGAGGTTTCATCTTTCGTGCCGCTAGAGGGCTTCGAGTTCGGTCGGTTTTCCGGCCGCCTTGCGGGCCTCGTTCCACTCTTCCCGCGTGCGGAACGCCTCGTCTCCGGGCATGCTGGCAATGATCTCGAAGTAGTCGAGCTTGAACTTGTCCTTGGTTACGTCCGCTTCCGACTTGCACTTCACGGCGTAGACGGTCTGGATGGACTGGTGGTCCCACTCTCGCCAAGTCTGCGCGTCCTTGAGCAGCGTGTAGGTGTGGCCCTCGAGGGCCTTGATAATCGCAGGGGTGTCGAAGCTGTTTGCCCGCTCGACGGCCGCCTTGTACTCGTAGAGATTGGTGTAGGCTGAGGCACCGGAGGTGCTCGGGTAGCGATTGAACTTGGCGGAGAACTTCTCGACGAAGCCCCGACCGTAGGCGTAGTTGTACTTGTAGGGGATCTGCCAGCACCAGGGGAGGGCGCCGACGACTCCTTCCATGACCTTTGGCCCCGCGCTCTCGGCCATGCCCAGGGTCAGGTTGGGCACGACAATCTGCATCTGGGCTTTGAGGCCCTGGGTCGTGGCCTGGCGAACGGCCTTAGCCATGTCGTTGCCGAACAGCACCAGTACGAGAACGTCGGGTTTGACCATCTTGGCGAAGCTGATGGCCTTCTTGAAGTCCTCGTCGGTGGCACCCGGGAAGGGCGTCTTCATGCCCTTGTGGGCAGAGGTGTCGTCCGTGCTGGTGAACTTGCGGAAGGAGGACTCGGTGGTGTGCCCCCAGGTGTAGTCCGCGGTGATGTACAGGTACTTTTTTCCGGCGAAGTTCTTGTTCATGTAGTCGGCGAGCACCTTTGCCCCCGGCCAGGCGTTGTAGCATTCGCGGAAGGTGTGGCGGTGTCCCTCCTTGCCTGTGGTTGCGGTGGAGTAGGTGAGGGTGCCGAAGAACGGGATCCCCTTCTCTTGGCACACTTTGCCGGCGGCTACGGCGACCCCGCTGGACGACCCGCCGAATACCATCTTGACCCCGTCCTGGTCGATCAGTTCCCCAACGTTTTTGGTGGACAGGTCTGCCTTGGACTTCGAGTCCCGGCGTACAATCTCGATCTTCTTGCCGAGAATCCCACCGGTGGCGTTGATCTCCTCGACGGCGAGCTGAGCTGCCCGCCACTGATCGAGCCCCTGGACCGAGTAAGGCCCGGTTTCGGGGTAGTTGAGGCCGATCTTCACGGTGTCTTCGGCCAAGGCGCTACCCGTCAGCATCATGCCGGTAGCAAGCACGGTGGTAAGCAACAGCTTTCTCATCTCAGACATCTCCTTTGAGTAACACAGATCTGCACTGCAAAATTCGGCGAGGACTGGCCCGAACCAGCCATCACTTCACCATAATCGGGCTGAGATGAATCGGATTCCCAGCGGTCCGCCCGAAGTTGAGAGCTCGTCGTGGAGCCACACGAGCCCTGCCCGCTCCTGTTTGCCCGAATATCAGGAGCCCGGCCGGGTAATCCCTTTGGACTACGTCGGCAACCCGGGCGTTGCACTTGCGCAGTACCTCGGATTATCCCGGCGGGATTTGCGCCACCGCCGGGCCTGCTCGGGCGTGGCAGGTGCGGACAGGTGCCCGTCCGGGTGGGCCGGGCGTCAGAAACTCACAGGGCGTGCGGGGAGTTGGCGATGTTCTACGCCGGTGATTGGCTGTGAGATTGGCGGCCACTTTTCTGGTCCGGAAGGAGTTTTGCTGTTGACAGGCGGGCAATCAGGCCGATAAACAGTACTAATCTTGGTTTGCGCCCCAACGCTGGGGCGTGGGTAAGGACATGTTCGGCGAGGGGCCAGGCGAACCTGGCGCGGTCTGCGGGTCCTTCGTCAGAGGCTCGGGTTAGTGATCCCGGCACGTCCAATACATAACCTCGTTGGAGAGTAGCGATGGTTGCGATCCGTAGTCGGGCGACTTTTGGTGGGCCGTTGGTGTTGCTGGCCGTCCTGCTGGTGGGAACCAGCGTTGCGGTGGGCCAGACGCAACAGACGACTTCCACGACGACAAGCGAGAAGGTTCTATGCCACTCCTGCGGAGTGGAGATTCTGGGTACGGCGACTGGGTACGACGACGAGGGACACGCTCTCTGCAGCCGCTGTGCGGCCACGGCTACCGTGGCTGCGGAGGAGTACAAGCCTTACGACATCTGGACCACCAAGAGACTCACAGGTGACTGGGGTGGGGTGCGTACGCAAATGGAGGACGTGGGGGTGAAGTTCTCGCCCCTGTTTGTGGGCACGTACCAGTTCAACTTCCGTGGGGGGGTGAACACGCACAACGCCCACGAATCGGCTGGCAAGGCGTTCTACAACCTCGAGTTCGATTTCGACAAGATGTTCGGGCTCAAGGGGGCTACGTTCTTCGCCCGGGGTATCCAGACCTGGAACAGCGGAGTGGGTCGCCACACCGGGGCGATGACGCCGCACTACTGGAGTGCGGGTTCGAGCGGGGACAACGAGATCGCGCTGGATAAGTATTGGTACCGCCAGCGTCTTTTCGATGATCGCGTGGAATTCCGCCTGGGGATGCTTCTAAACGTCGCGGACTTGATCGATAAGAACGTTTATGCGGACAACTACGCGAGCAAGTTTGCGAACCGAGCTTTGAACCACGCGATGAACATTCCGACGACCAAGGGTCTGGGTGCGTTCTTGCGCGTGTGGCCGGTGGACTGGCTGTATGCCCAGGCCCTGGTGCTGGACCCGGACCGGGACAGCGACTTCAACCGCCGAGGTACCGGCGGGTGGGAATCCGCGTTCCATGGCGAGGATCGGTTCCGTCTGTTCTGGGAGTTTGGGATTCTGCCGTCGAAGATCCCGGGGTGTGAAGGTTGCCCAACGGGTCACTACCGCTTCGGCGCCTGGTACACGCCCAGGCCCAAGACGGTCTTCATCGACAACCTTGGCGGCCTGCGGGCCACCCAGACCCGCAGCGGCGACGTTGGGTTCCACTTCAACTTCGACCAGGTGGTTTGGAAAGAGAGCGACGACCCCAAGGACAAGCAGGGGTTGGGCGTGTTCGGGCGGTACGCATGGGCCCACCGTGACGTAAACCAGATCGAACACTTCTGGTCGCTGGGTGCGGTGTACCAGGGATTGATTCCCGCGCGCGACGCGGATGTGCTGGGTTTTGGTATGGCCCAGTCCATTCTGTCGAGCCAATACCGGAACAACGTGAACAACGATGCCGATCGTGAGACGGTCTACGAACTGTACTATGCGATCAAGGTGGCGCCGTGGTGCGTGGTCACCCCGGACCTTCAGCTAGTCACCAATCCAGGTGGAAACAAAGATGGGCGCGACGCTCTCGTCGGCGGCGTGCGGGTGAAGATTGCGTTCTGATTAGAGCCAACCAGGCCTTTTAACGGTTCCATAGGGAGAACTCGAACATGATGAGCACAGGTATTCTGCACAAGGTGAAGGTTGCCGCGGTGACGGCCCTACTCGCGGGTGGCACGCTGTACGGGTCGGGCTGCACGTCGAAGGACATCCAGAAGAATATCGTAGCCGGCACGCTGAGCTACGTTAGTGGCGGGGCCACCTCGTTCTGGAACAACTTCGTCCCGCAGGATGACCTATGGGCCGGGTTCTTTAACCCCGACTTCTACTAGGACACTGCGTTCTCGGACTACGGCGTGATGGCGCGCGGGATACCCCGCGCCATCACGCCGTTTCCTTAGGGTTGTTTCAATCATTCTGTAGCGTGTATCCGGCGTGACGAGAGTGTCGTCTGCGGATGTGCCGTTGCTTCGGGGAATGCCGAGACCTTCCTTCACCCCCTACGGGGGCTCTGCACGGAAGAGCTCGATTTCCCAGGGCTCGCTTCGCTCACCCTGGGCTCTATTCCTGCGCCCCCTCCGGGGGCTGGAGCTTGCCGGGGGCGGGGGCGCTGGTGGCCACATGCGAACCTGCGCATTTGCGTTGTGTTGTTGGTCCAACCGACGTCGGACGCGCTGCGATACGGGGCGTCTTGTGCCAAGCGCAGTTTGAGCTTGCCGATTGGGTTTGCACGAGTGGAGGATGAGAAGCGCACTCCCCTCCCTTCTTGGGAGGGGCAAGAGGTTCCAGACCCACCCCTCACCCTGCCCTCTCCCCCAGGGGAGAGGGGTTCGCAGCCGCAACATGAACGCGGGAATCGACAGTAGTCAACCAGATTGCGTATTATCAGGCGGGTGACCGGAACCATCCTCGTCGCGGTCGCGCGGATCCGCCCACCGATAGCCTCATCTCCCCGCGTCCATTCCTCGGAAACCTGCAGGAAACCCCTGTCGAGAACCGCGCGCGATTGACTTCTCGCCTGGAGCGGCTTTAACATATGGCAAGCGGGTGGAGGGCGGATTGTGGAGCATCACCATCCACGGTAGGATGGTCTCGTATCTGGTTGGTGACGAGCATAGCTCGAGAAGCGAACAGACTAAATGCAGTCCCTTAAGGGAGGCGGGTCTCATGTTGAAGCGTATGTTGGCAAAGTCGTTGGTATCGCTCGGTCTGATGGCGGTGGCGATGTTCGCATCCGCCTGTAACGGTAAGACCGCCGCGCCGGAAGAGATGACCGGCCAGGCTCCGCACGAGCGGCACACCACGGGCATGGAAAGCCAAGTCGGCGACTACTAGACCTGTCTCAGGGAAGGTAGTTGCGATTCGGTTGGGTCCGCTCCCCTACGGTCGCGGCTCTGTTCTTGCGTCCGCAGCGCCCCAAGAGGGTTCGCGTAGTACCCGTACCTCTAGTGGTACACGGCGCTAGATCGACCGCATCCCGTGCAGTCACTCAGGCCGCCTCCACGCGTGGAAGCGGCCTTTTGTCTAGCTGAGCAGGAAACACCACTTCCCCTCCATCCCACGCCGGCGAGCGCCCCGGAGCACGCCATACACCCGAAATGTCCGGTTCCGAGGGTAGCGCCCGCATTCGGATCACGGACAACTCAACTGCGCAACCGGAGATTCCGATGCACTCTGTAAGTTCGGTCGGGGTGGCTCGGGAGGAATCCCGGGCGTCCACATTATCTGCTGAGTAGTGGTTGCGGTTTCGCCGACGTCGCTCCCTTACGGTCGCGGCTCGGGCTAGGTGCCAGCGGTCTCCAAACGGTACTGGTGAAGTGCCAGTCAAGCGAGACCCGCGTCGGTACTCCCCTCGAGGTCGTTTATCGGTGCGATTCCGCATGAGCTGAGCTCCCCGGCAAAGGGAGGACGGCAGATCGGCCGCTGCATGCATGTTTTGGCTGGGGCCGGTTGATGGATAGGTAGAGGGCGATGCCTTCGGCATCAGGAGAGCGAGTTATGAGCGAGCATAAGAGCGGGTGGACGGTTGGCAAGCGCATTGGAATCGGTTTTGGGCTGGTGCTGATCGCCATGGTGGTAGTAGCCGGTTGGTCGATCCTGGGATTCAACGGGGTGACCACGAGCTTGGCCACCGCGGTTGAGACCAACGTGCTCAAGAACAACTTCGCCGAGCGAGAGATCGATCACCTCAACTGGGTAAGCGCCGTTGGCGAACTGCTCACCAACGACGAGGTCTCCGAGTTATCGGTGCAGACCGATCCGCACAAGTGCGCCTTCGGCAAGTGGTACTACGGCGAGGGTCGCCAGCAAGCGGAGAGACTGCTTCCGGAGCTCTCCACCGCGCTCGCGGCCATCGACGAGCCGCACCGAACGCTGCACGAATCGGCGATCGCTATTGGCGACGTGTTCCAGCAGGCTGACGTCCGCCTCCCGGCGTTTCTGGCGGAGAAGGAAGCCGATCACCTGAAGTGGATCAACAAGTGCTTAGCCCTATTCGCACAGAACCATGAGACGCTGGAGGTGCAGACGGACGGCCATCTCTGCGGGTTGGGCAAGTTCATCCACGGGGAGTGGGGCCAGAGTCTGGCGGCGTCCAACCCGGAGCTGCAGGCCAAGCTCGAGGCCCTCAAAGGTCCGCATGCGGAACTGCACCGCACGGCGGTGGAGATCCAGGGCGTGTGGAAGCAGAGTCACCCCGGCTTGCACGAGACGCTGGCCGGTCGCCTGGACGATCATCGCCGCTGGGTCGGGAAGGTCTCTCAGGCCTGCATCACCAAGAGCACCGAGCTGGACGTCCAGACCGATCCCACCAAGTGCGCCTTCGGGCGCTTCCTGGACAGCGAGGAATGCGCCTCGTGGAGTGCGGGGTTCCCCGAACTGAAGACCGCCCTGGATGCCTGTCGCGATCCTCACGGTCGGCTGCACAGCTCCGCGATCAAGATCCGCGAATCCCTTTCCGGGGGTGATTTGGCGACGGCGGAAAGCACGTACGCAAGCGACACGATTCCGGCGCTGGACGAGATCGCCACGCACTTTGGTGCTGCCTTGGCGGCGGAGGACAAACTGCTCGAGGCCCAGCGACACGCACGGCAGATTTTCGACGAGCAGACGCTGCCCGCGCTGGCGGGGACCCAGAAGGCGTTGACCGCCCTGAAGCAGCAGGCGGAGGCCGACCTCGAGGGCATGACGCAGGCCAATGAGATCTTTGCCTCTCAAACCAAGACATCTCTCGAACAGGTGCAGGTGCTGCTTGGCGAAGTCGGGGAGGCGACTCAGCAAGCCGCTACGGCCGAGAATGAAGCCATTCAGGAGAAGGCCCACAGCACGCGGTTCGCTGTGGGAGCTGTCGGGGTGATTGCTTTTATCGCGGGGGCATTCCTGGCGTACTTCATCGCTCGGAGTATCATTAAGGTGCTAACGCGCTTGGCCACCTCCCTGAACGATGGGGCCAACCAAGTCAACGACGCCTCGGGGCAGGTATCGTCCGCGTCCCAGCAACTCGCCGAAGGGGCCAGCGAACAGGCTTCATCCCTGGAGGAGACCTCCAGTGCTCTGGAGGAAATGGCGGCGATGACCCGTACGAATGCGGAGAACTCCCGCCAGGCAAACGAACTGAGCGGGAAGGCCAAACAGGCTGCGGAGACCGGTGACCAGACGATGGATCAGCTCAACCAGGCTATGACCGGCATCAATGAATCGTCCGAGAAGATCAGCAAGATCATCAAGGTGATCGAAGAGATCGCCTTCCAGACGAACCTGCTGGCCCTCAACGCGGCGGTGGAGGCCGCCCGAGCAGGGGAGCACGGTAAGGGATTCGCGGTGGTGGCGGACGAGGTTCGCAACTTGGCTCAGCGTGCCGCCGAAGCCGCTCGAGAGACCACGACGTTGATCGATGACTCGGTCAACCGGGCCAAGGAAGGTACTGAAGTCGCAGGCGCCGTGGGCAGCGCCCTCAGCGCCATCGTCGGCGACGTGACCAAAGTCACCGATCTGATCGATGGGATTGCCCAAGCCAGCGACGAACAGGCTCAGGGAGTGGACCAGATCAACACCGCCGTCTCCCAGATGGACAAGGTCACGCAGCAGAACGCCTCCGGGGCGGAGGAATCCGCGGCGGCAGCCGAGGAGCTGTCGGCGCAGTCCCAGGCGGTGCGCGGGATGGTCGGCCAACTGATGGCGTTGGTCGGCGGTGCCCAACAGAGCCGACAGGATGGTGGGTCTGCGGGCGCATCCGCCCGCAAGAAGAAACTCAGCATCGACGTCGCCCACCTGACCCCGACCGCCGCGGTCGGGGCAGGAGAGTCGCCGAAGAATGCACCGACGGACCCCGGCGGAGCAGAGTTCATGTCGATGGATGACAACAACGCGGGAGACTTCTGAGCGTTGCGGACGGCGTGAGCGGGCGCGCGGAATCATGGTCCCCTGAAGGCGGACAACGGCGGCGTCCACCGCAATCAGCCGGTGGGTCGCCGCCGCTTTGCTCGCGGGGGAACGCGTCGGGGCGCGAGCCTAGCCTGTTCCAGTTACCGGTCAAACACCGGTTGGGAACCGGTGCCACGGGAGTTCTGGGGTAGGCTCTGGTCGATCACGAGCCGGGTAGTCGGGCGTCGCCCCTCTGAGCCGATACAGCCCCGCTATCTGCTGAACAATCGAAGGGTGGACCCGTGGCGCGGTGAAGTTATCGGCCGCTGGCGGCCCTCCTGGCGGCGAGCGCCAACATGCGACTTGATTATTACCTGCGCGCTTTCCTCGGGGCATCGATTGGCCGATCAGAGAGGGAGAGACTGAGGCAAGGACGTATTAATGATGAGCACCTCGAACGAGAACCGAGAGGACATCCAGACTCTGGTCGAGCAGCTGACCCGCGCAGCGGAGTGCGCTGACAAAAACGACCTGAGCACCCTGGCGAAGATGCATGGCTGGTGTGAAGCCCTCCTCGAGGCCACCCGGCCCGAGGGGGACAACCCCTCCGCAGACCAGCGCATCCACGACGCAACCGCATGTGTGGCCCAGAATCTGGAGGCGCTGATCCTCGGCGAGGCAGCGGAACCGGACCAGGCCCTCGCATGCATTGTCGAGGCCGCCGCCAGGCTCAATAGCGGTGAGGCATCTCCGGCGGAACCGGAAGCTCCTGCGAACCTGGACGCTTCTCCCAGCGATGAGGAAGTCGCCGACCAGTTGGCGAAAGTCTTCGACGATGAGGCCTCTGCCGCGGACGCACCGCCTGATGCCGCCGAAGCCGATTCTGCGCCGGACACGACCAGCCCGGAGTCTGGCGCCGCCGACGTCGATCCACCCGCGCCGACACCCGCGACGGAGTCGAACAGTCCTCCGCTCTATGTGCAGGAACCTCTCCTGATCAGTGAGAAGGAGATTGAGTTCGTTCGCGGGTTCGTGGATGAGGCCCGCGAGCATCTCGAAGCCGTCGAGGTGGCGGTGCTCGAGGTGGAACGGGCACCGACCGACTCCGCCAAGATTGACGATCTGTTTCGGCCGTTTCACACGATTAAGGGAATGGCGGGTTTTCTGAATCTGCGCGATGTCAACTGCCTCACTCACGAGTTGGAAACGCTGCTGGACCAGGGGCGGAGGGGCGAGCGCACCATAACAGCCGATCTGATCGACCTCATCCTGGAGGCGGTGGACGTCCTCAAGATCCAGATCGACGAGATCTCCGTCTACCTCACCGAGCCTGACGGTCGCCAGGTGGTCCAACCACCGGTGGCGGACATGATCACCAAGTTGCGCTGGGTGGCTGCGGGACAGGAGATAGCTCCCAAGGCTGCCGCAGCGCCACCGCCAGCAGACTCTGCCCCCGCTGAAGCGGCGTCGCCGTCCGAGACCTCCCCAAAGACCGAGTCCAGCAAACCAGCCGCCGCGCCGCCCGCCCAGAGCGCTGCGCAGCCGTCTGCCCCTCCCGTGGCGCGTCAGTCCGCATCCGCGGGAGGAGGCGGTGGGGATCAGTCGGTTCGTATCGAGACCGCCAAGCTCGACGCGCTGGTTGATATGGTCGGCGAGTTGGTCATCGCCCAGACCCTGGTCGGCGCGAGTCCGAAGATATCCACCGACCCCAAGCTCAGCAAGGACGTGGGGCAGGTGGCCAAGATTGTCCGCGATGTGCAGGAAGTGGCCATGGCCATGCGCATGGTCCCGATCGGCGCCACCTTCCAGCGTATGGCCCGCCTGGTGCGTGACGTGTCCCGCAAGGCGGGCAAGACGGTCGAGCTGACCATTTCCGGTGAAGACACCGAGCTGGACAAGAACGTCATCCAACAGATTGGCGATCCGCTCGTACACATGGTACGCAACGCCGTAGATCACGGGGTCGAACCCCCGGAAGATCGGGTCTCCGCCGGCAAGAGCGAAGTCGGCCACGTGCATCTGAACGCATCACACCATGGCGGGAACATCGTTATTCAGGTTCAGGATGACGGAAAGGGGCTGGACCGCGACAAGCTGGTGGCCAAGGCCATCGAAAAAGGAGTCATCCAACCGACCGACGAACTGACCGACGAGCAGGCCTACGCTTTGGTTTTCGCTCCAGGATTCTCCACCGCGGCGGCGGTCACGGACATCTCCGGTCGGGGGGTGGGGATGGATGTGGTCAAGCGCAACATCGAGCAGCTTCGCGGTCGCACGGAAATCACGTCCACCCTGGGGCGCGGAAGCACGTTCTCCATCTGCCTGCCACTCACTCTGGCGATCATCGACGGCATGATCGTTCAGATCAGCGGCGAACGGTTCATCATCCCCACGATCACGATCGAGCAAGCCCTGCGACCGCGTCGCGAGAACATCACCACAGTGCAGCGCAAAGGTGAGCTACTCAAGGTCCGAGAGCAACTGGTCCCGCTCATCCAGTTGGGCGAGCTCTTCGGCCTGGGGGCCCGGGTCGATCCGTGCCAGGCCATGGTGGTCATCGCCCACAGCGAAGGCCGCCGGATCGGTCTAGTGGTCAGCGAACTGATCGGTCAGCAGCAGGTGGTGATCAAGACCCTCGGCGAACGTTTCAAAGAACTCAAGGGCGTGTCCGGCGCCGCCATCCTGGGCGACGGCAAGGTTGGGCTCATCCTGGAGATGACCGGTTTGGCTGAAGCCCACCAGAACTGGCAGACGCCCACCATCGTGGCGGAGCATGGTGGATATGGCACACCTCCCGGATTCGCCGATTCTGAACCGGTTCCGGATGTGTCCTTGGAGGAGTCCGACTCCGCGGGCAGTTCGCCGTGCGACGAAGATGAACACGAAGCCATCGCCGCCACCGCGGCAGTTTAGGAGAGTTCCGACATGGAAGCTATTGCTGAATCCGTCGAATCAACCACCGGAACGGACGCATCGCGCACGCTGGGCGGGAAGTACTTGACCTTCCTGCTGGACGGCGAGGAGCATGGCCTGGAGATCCTCAAAGTCCGCGAGATCATCGGCATCATGGACATCACCAGGGTGCCGCAGACGCCCGACTTTGTCGAGGGTGTGGTCAACCTCCGCGGCAAGGTCATTCCGGTCGTCGACCTGCGCAGCAAGTTCGGCCTGGAGCGTGCTGAATACAACGAAGAGACCTGCATCATCGTTGTGGATGTGGGGATGTTGATGGGCATCATCGTCGATACCGTCCAGGAAGTGCACGATATTCCCGCGAGCGACATCGAGCCTCCGCCCCAGTTGGGCGCCGCCGTGGACACCGCCTTCATCCTGGGTATGGGCAAGGTCAAGGACGCGGTCAAGATCCTTCTGGACATCGACAAGGTGCTCACCTCCGCCGAACTGGTGGCTTTGCAGCAGACTTCGGCAGAGTAGGCCAAGCCCGGCGTACATCGCGGCGTGCGTGACTCGAGGGTCGCGCACCCACGTGGGATGTGCCTCGCCACCGCGGAATGGCCGCGGGGAAACCGAGTAGCCCCAACCGGAGCTTGCAGCGGACGTGAACCAAGTAGTTGACATCGCGGATCTTGCTGTCACCAAGGACCCCCAGGCGACGCTGATCACGTACTCCCTGGGCAGTTGCATCGGGGTGAGCATCTGGGACCCGGAGGTCCGGGTTGGCGGCATGATTCACTACATGCTGCCGGAGTCCGCGCTGTCCAAGGAGAAGGCCAAAGCCAATCCGGCGATGTTCGCCGACTCGGGCATACCGGTGATGTTCCGCTCCGCCTATGAGCTGGGCGCGGTCAAGAAGCGCATGGTGGTCAAAGTGGCGGGCGGGTCGCAGCTCCTGGATGACAAGGGGACCTTCAACATTGGTAAGCGCAACTACGTCATGCTTCGCAAGATCTTCTGGAAGAACGGGGTGCTCATCGACAGCGAGAACGTGGGGGGCTCCATCAGCCGGACGATGAAGCTCGAGGTCCAGACCGGGCGGGTCACCCTCCGAATCCGCGGCGAGGAGACCGAGCTATGATCCAGATGTCTGACATTCTCGAACGGGTGGACTCGCTCGCGCCACTACCGAACACGGCCATCAAGCTGATGAACGTGGTCCATAATCCCGCGAGCACCATCGACGATATCGTCGATGCCATCCGGTATGACCAGGCGGTTACGACCGAAGTGCTGAAGCTCTGTAACTCCGCATACTTTGGCGTTTCGCGGCAGGTCACCTCGCTCAATGATGCCATGATGTGCCTGGGGACGGTCAAGGTGCTGCAAATGGTCATGGCGGTGCATACCAACAGCATGTTGTCCAAGGCCCAGCACGGATACGGTCTGGAGCCCGGGATGCTGTGGAAGCATTCAGTTGCGGTTGCCCTGGGTTCAGCCGAGGTCGCTCAGCGGATGCAGCTCACCAACATCGGACTGCCCTATACCGCAGGTCTGCTCCATGACATCGGCAAGGTGGTCCTTAACGAGTATGTGGGCGAGGCGTTTGGCGAAATCGTCCTCCGGGTGCGTGAGAAGAAGCTGTCCTTTGTCGAGGCGGAGCGCGAGGTGCTGGGCTTCTCCCATGAACAGGTCGGGGCTCTGCTCGCCGAGCAGTGGAAGCTCCCCGACCAGATAGTGCGTTGTGTCCGCTACCACCATGAACCCGGTGAGGTGGATCCGCCGGATCCGCTGATCGACACGGTCTACATCGCGGATCTGATCTGCATGCTGTTCGGTCTGGGACTGGGTGAAGACGGTCTGCACTACCGGGCCGACGAGACGGTCATGCAGCGCAACAGTCTCGGAGAGCAAGATCTCGAGACCATTGGACTCGGCGTTTTGAGCGGGCTCAAGGAAGTTGAGGCGGCGTTCAGTAGTCCTCAGCACGACGAGTCTCCGGCCAAGAGCGTCCCGGTGGGCAAGTAGGAGCACGAACATGTCCAACAATGTTCTGATCGTGGACGACTCCGCGACCATCCGGAAGATGGTCAGGCGCACGATGCAGATCGCCGGGCTCAGCGTCGAGGAGGTCTACGAAGCCTCCAATGGGATCGAGGCCCTCGCGCAGCTTCACGACCATTCTGTCGCAGTGATGGTTGTTGACATCAACATGCCCACGATGAATGGTATCCAGTTGCTCACGCGGATGAAGGAAAACGAGCGATTGCGAGACATCCCCATCGTCATTGCCTCCACCGAGGGAAGTCAAAAGCGGATCGACCAGATGGCGGAGTTCGGCGCCTTCGGGTATGTGCGCAAGCCTTTCCAACCGGAGCAGTTGCGTGACGTTCTCAAGCCCCTGTTGGGAGTAACGGATGATGCAGGAACAGAAGACAGCGACACTGACGGCGATCTTTTCTGACGTACTGGCCAATCTGGCGTTCATGTTCAGCGACGACGACGGGGAAGCCACTCCTGCCGCGGGCAGCATCTGGCTGGAGACCGAGATCGCCTACCACGGGCCACAGCGGGGCACTTTGCGTTTCTGGTGCACGCGTGATTTTTCGACCAAGCTGTCGGCCAATCTCCTCGGAGGCGACCCGGAGGACGATGACGCGGAGGCTCAGGCGGTGGATGCGGTGAAGGAGTTCATGAACATCGTCTGCGGCCAGCTCATCACTGCAATCCACGGAACGGAGTCGGTGTTCGATCTGACCATTCCTACGCTCAAGGAACTGGTCGAGACTCCACGATTCTGTGAGGACCAGGATACGGCCACGTCGACCCTATTCGTTGATAGCCAACCGCTGCACTTGGCCTACGTACCCGACGAAGCGGAAGACACCCAAGCTTAGCCCCGGAAGGTACACATGCCCGCCATCGACGAAACCCGGGACCTTACGGCCAAGGAATACGCGCGGATCCGTGACTTGGTCTACGCCGAGAGCGGGATCAATCTGGGTGACCAGAAGATGCAGCTCGTCCGCGCCCGGCTCGGCAAGTTCGTCCGGAATGGTGGCTTTTCATCGTACGATGCTTATCTGGATACCGTCCAAGCCGATTCCACGGGCGAACAGCTATGTGGTCTGCTGGACGCCATCTCCACCAACACGACGCATCTCTTCCGGGAGATGCACCATTTTGATCTGCTAGGCAAGATCATCGGCGGTTGGGTCCAAGACCCTCGCTGGCGCGCTGCACACCCCACGCTGCGTATCTGGAGCGCCGCCAGCTCCAGCGGAGAAGAACCTCACTCGATCGCCATGGTGGCACATGACTCGCTCCGCGCCCACTCGGAGATCGAGCTCAAGATCCTGGCTACGGACATCTCCGGGAAGATGCTCAAGCGGGCCCAGATAGCGATCTACGACCCCCACCGACTGGGAACGACGCCGCCCCAGTACCGCAACCGCTACCTGTGCAAGGTGGACCATCAGGGAACGCCGATGATGCAGCTTAGCGCGGAGCTGCGCGGATTGATCACCTTCGCGCGGTTCAATCTCATGAACGCGTCCTTCCCGTTCCGCCACGGTTTCGACGTGGTATTCTGTCGCAACGTCATGATCTACTTCGATCGCCAGACCCAGGAAGCCCTGGTCAACAAGATTGCCGGGCAGCTCCACCCGGGCGGATACCTGCTTATTGGGCATTCGGAGAGCCTCAACCGGATCGACCATTCGCTCGAATACGTGGAACCCACGGTCTATCGAAGGAAGGGATGACGTGAAGAGACAAGGGCCTATCAAGGTGCTCATCGTTGATGATTCACCTTTGGTACGTTCCATTCTCATCAACGTGCTGTCCGACCACGAGGACATTCACGTTGTCGGCGGCGCCAAAGATCCCTTCGAGGCCCGAGAACTCATCATCGAGTTCAGACCGGACGTGATCATTCTCGACATCGCCATGCCGCGCATGGATGGACTGACCTTCCTCAAGAAGCTCATGGCCCACTACCCTGTTCCGGTGATCATGTGCAGCGGGATGGCCCCCGCCAACAGCCATGCGGCCCTCGAAGCCATCGAGTCCGGCGCGGTTGACGTGGTGGCCAAACCCGACCGAGGTGGAAGCGTGGCTTTGCGCCGTCTGGGGGAGGAGTTGGCGGACAAGATTCACGCCGCCGCCGTCGCCTTGCCGGCTCCGCCGGCCATCCCAGTGTCCGCCTCGGCAGCACCCACATCGTTTCACTCGGTTGGTCTTGACCCCCGGCGCTACCTGATCGTCATCGGAGCTTCGACCGGCGGAACGGAAGCCATCAGGACTCTGCTGTCCCACGTACCGGCAGACTGGCCGCCGGTCGCCATCGTTCAGCATATGCCCGAGGGATTCACCGATTCCTTCGCCAAGCGTCTGGATGAGTTCAGCCGCCTGACCGTTACCGAGGCGGTGGATGGTGATGTGTTGGTTCCCGGTCGTGCGCTGCTGGCTCGTGGCGGCATCCAGATGTCGGTCCACAGCGGTGGAGGCCAGTGGCGGTTGCGTTATGGATCTGATGAGCCGGTGAACCGCCATTGTCCGAGTGTGGACGTGCTCTTCGACTCAGTGGTCAACACCCGGGGGCGACAGATTGTCGGCATCCTGCTGACCGGGATGGGCGCCGACGGAGCCCATGGGCTATTGCGGCTGCGCCAAGCCGGGGCGATCACCATCGGTCAGGATCAGCGGAGCTGCGTGGTCTATGGAATGCCCAAGGTCGCCGCTGATATTGGCGCTGTCCAGCACGTAGGACCACCCGCCGAGATCCCCCGCACCGTTCTCCGCCTGCTGCAGGAGGTTGGTTCCAGGAAGACCGCCTCCGCCCAAGCCTAGGAGCCCGTGGCCTGGGGCAGCACGTCCAATCGGCCCCAGCGGGGCCAGGGCAGCTAGCGGCTGTGCCGCAAGCCAAGAGGGAACCCCTGGACCAGAACACTCTGACCCTATCGGTGCCCTGAAGGGGCACGGGCACACGTTGAACCGTGCGTACGCGATCCGTTCGGTTCTCTCTTCCCGGAGTTCTTGTGCCTTCGCTGTCCTCCGCCCCTGCCGGGGCGGGTACGTTGGGTGGTTCGGTTTCCAGGGGTTTCGCTGCGCTCCACCCCTGGCTAAAACCGTGCGCCCCTTCGGAGCGATGCGCCCGGCTACAACCCTGTGCCGCCTCGGGGCGATGCGCTTGGCTGCAACCGTGTGCCGCTTCGGGGCGACTTCCCTTCAGGGCGGATTCCCTCCATGGCGTCCACGGCCAAAGGAAGAAGAGCCCCCACCAAGACGAGACAGGCAGGTCATTGCCCCCGCCATATCTACCAACTCATCGGGAGGAGAACCTGAATGGGCGGCATAGCTTTATTTCGCCCTTTCAGGGCTTGCGTTGCCTCGGGCGATCCCGCCCCAGGGCGTTGCCCTGGGCTGTCATAGAGCGCCCTTTCAGGGCGAAGAGGACGATCCATGCGCGGGAGACAATCGCTCGGCGACAGAACGCTCAACGGCCCGCTCAAACTGTCACGCACCCGTACCGACGTCTTCAGGTTGTCCATCGTCAGTCCATTCGCTAAGTTTGCACATAGGTGATCGACGTGCGCCCTGGGCAGGGCACGAGCGGGTGATTGGACGTGGTGCGAGGATCGTATGGAGTCTCTCTCTGACCAACGTTGCCCATCGTCCGGAGATGGTGCCCCGCCGGGCGCGTCTGCGCCGGGTTCGTGGCGAACTCATGCCGCAATCGCGGGTGTGCTGTTGGCTGTGAGTCTTGCGGTCTTCGCCAACGCACTCGCCAATCCGTTCATCATTGATGACCTTCACGTGATCGGTGGTGATCCGAACGTGCGTGCGCTTGGCCTCGGTGAGTTGCTGATCAGCCCCTACTGCCTTCCTCCCCTGCAGGATCAGCTTTACCGGCCGTTGACCAAGGTCAGCTTCGCGATCAACTGGGCGGTTTCTTCCGAGCCCTGGGCGTTCCGCTTACCCAACGTACTGCTTCACGCCGCCGTCGCCTACGTGGTGTTCCTGCTGGCCCGTTGCCTGACCGGTTCCTTCTGGTCGGCCGCGATCGCGGCGCTGCTGTTCGCCGTGCATCCGATCCACACCGAACCGCTGAACGCTATTGTCGGCCGGGCGGATCTGGGAGCGGCGTTGTTCGGACTCCTGACCGTTTGGTGTTGTCGAAGTAATGTCGACGGCGGTGGGTGGCGACCACCTGTGGCGGTGGCGTGCTACGCGGTCAGCCTGCTGTTCAAGGAGAGTGCCGCACCGATTGTCGGGGTCGTCATCCTGCTGGATGTATGCCTTCCCCGGGCAACCACCGTTGTTCGGCGGCCAGGATGGTGGCGGCGGCGCATTCTCCGAGTCTACCTGCCCCTGCTGTTGGTCTTCGTCGCCTATCTGAGTGCGCGCGGGGCGGTCTTGGGGGGGCTGGCCCGCGACGCCTCCGAGATCAACCTGGCGGATAACGTCATCGCCCACCCAGACCACGGACTCGGGGAATCGGACAGCCGGTTCCTGGCTCGGTGGGGTACACCGCTGGCTACGTTCGGGCGGTCCGTAGAGCTGCTGGTCTGGCCCAGGCCGCTCTGCTGGGACTACTCCTACGCAGCCATCGAGACGGTCAAGCGCATCACTGACCGCCGGCTGCTGGTCGGCGCCCTCTGTTCGACGCTGATCGGCGTGGCGCTGGTTTTGTCATGGCGAGGACGCCGAGTCGCGTTCGCGCCTCTTGTACTATGGCTGGGCACCTACAGCATTGTGTCTAACACCGTCGTGCTGATCGGGACAGTTTTCGCCGAGCGGTTGCTGTACCTTCCCAGTGCCGGGTTCTGCCTGCTGCTCGGCGTTTGGGCAGGGTGGTCGGCGCGGACGCTCGTTGCCTACTCGCGACGCGCGGCGTGGCTGGTGCCGCTCGGGATCGGACTGCTCATATCCCTTTGCGTACTTCAGACCGTGGAGCGCAATCGCGACTGGCGGTCCCGGGCGGACTTGGACTGGACCGACGTGGAAACGAATCCGCGGTCCAGTCGCCTGCTGAGTTCCGCCGCCACAGCCGCGGTCAACGCGGGGGAGCTGGATCGGGCAGAGAAGTATGCCCGGCGGGCGATTGAGGTCCATCCCGACTGCGCGACGGCCTGGTCCGCGTTGGGGGAGGTCTACCGGCTGCGCGAGGAAACCACCGAAGCGCTGGTTTGCTTTCGGGAGTGCTTTCGTCGAGGCGGCGCAGGCGAGGAATCGGCGGTCGTGCAGGCAACGCGAATCCTGGTTTCTCTGGGCGACTACGGCCAGGCGATTGCTCTGCTCGAACGATTGGCGTCGCGGCACGCTACCGCAGCGACGGCGCGCAACAACCTGGCGTGGTACCTGCTGACGGCGGAACCTGTTGAGCTGCGCGATGCGGCTGCGGCGCTCACCTACGCCGAGCAGGCACTTGCCTTGACCCCGGACAACGCCGGGATCATCGACACCTATGCGGCTGCTTTGGTCGCCATGGGCCGGACGGATGAAGCCCGGAAGACACTGCAAGATGCCCTCATCCTCGTTCCTCCGGATGATCCCGAGAGGCAGGATCTTGAGGAGCGGCTGCGCGAACTCCCGGCACGTTGATACCGGATCTCGTATGAATGCGCCGATTGGGTTCGCGGTAGTGGACGATGAGAAACGCACTCCCCTCCCTTCCAGGGAGGGGTTGGGGGAGGGTCGAGAGGCGCCAAACCAACCCCCCTCACCCTGCCCTCTCCCCCAGGGGAGAGGGGTCTGCAGCCGCAACATGAACGCGGAAAGTGGCGGTAATCAACCAGATTGCGTATGACGTCCGCGCGCTTTTCGTCACCCACAGGGGGTGACGCTACATCCGCACGGGGAAACGCTACATCCGCACGGGGGGACGGTGCATCCACACGGGGGGGGACTCTACCCGCCCATCTTGAACTCGAACTGGTTGCGGGCCTTAATCTGTCGCGGATCGAGCCATGTTCCCAGATAGTCTATCGAACGCTGACTGTGCATCCGCGAGGTGACGATCGATTCGAACTGCTTGAACTTCCCCTCGCTCAGGGCGACATACTCAACCCACTCCGCAACCACGACCGAACCCGACTCCGGTACGGCAGCCACAAAGAGGCGGTCGGAGCTGTCCGCACGCATCGCGAAACACCGCTCGATGAACGTCGCGCTCACTTCGCCGATTCCGGGAACTCGCGTAACCGGATCCCCGGTCAGCTGCCAACGGGTGAGCGCCACCGTCGGGTTGAAACCGCTGGTTCGGGCCCGGTACTCACCAGTCTCGCGATAGGTGTCAAACTGCGCCTTGAGTTCCTCGTCCGCCTCCCAGGCCACCTGCAGACCCTCTGCCTGGGACTTCTCCAGAAACGCCTGAGCAGCCCGCTCCGCCTCCTGATACCCTCGGGAAAGGCGCAGGTCAGCGATCACCTGGTCACGGACTTCACTTAGGTCGTGTGGCGGTCGCTCCGCGTCGATTTCCACAGGCCGAAAGATGTAGATCTTGCCGTCCGCATCGGTCAGCGGATACCGGCAGGACTGGTACAGCGCCATGAAGCTGCTTACGTCAACTCCGACAGCATCCTCGCCAGTGGGAATCGGCGTCAGCCCCTCCACCTTGAACACTACGCGGGAGAACGAGATTGGCCGACCGCCGGGATTCTCCAGCGCCGCAGTACCCAGGCCCGGAACATCCAGCACGCTGTCCGGCGAAATCCAGTCACTCGTGGCGATGGTCACCTGGTCCTTGCCCAGCAAACTGGCAGATGCCCCGGCCATAATCTGCGCATAGTGATCCAACTGCTTAACCGCCTCCATCGGCAGCTTGTACCCGTTGCTGGCCACCTCCGCGTGATACCACGGCTCGGCGGTCTGTTCCATGAACCACTCCGCCAGGGATTCCGCACGCTCCACTCCGCGGCGCGCCCGCGTCAACTCAACGGCGGTCTCCTTCGCCTCGGCCCACTTCGTATAGAAGGGTGACTCCGCTTCCTCCGGTTCACCCGCCTCGTCAGCCGGTTGCGTAGCCGCCTCCGCTTCGCCGTCGTCGTCCGTCGAGGGCGGGCGGCGGAACTCCTCATCCTGCTTGTGCCCGCGCCAGTACCGGTTGGCGTCCTTCTCCAGTTTGGTCTGGTCGAAAACGAGCCCTGCAGCAATCTGCTCGGGATCGATCACCGCGTACTGCACTTTGACCCGCGGAGGCAACACATACCCAAAGCTCAGCCCCGCCCCAGAGCGCTGCTGCGATTTGTGCTTGTCGAACAGTTCGGCGATCTCCCCTTCCGGGAAGGTCAACTCCGGGTCCTCGAACATCTCCGCACGGTACACCACAGCTTTCAGCTCGACCTGGGCCAGCGCGTCCTCGGCGAAGCGACGGATCTCCGCCTGATTCAGTCTCACCGGCGGAGACATCCTCATTGCGTAGCGCATGACGTCGGTGAAGGCCCTGGCTGCTTCGTACACCACTTCAGACTTCACCCGAGCCCGCGCCGCGACCGCCTCCAGCGAAGGCGCTTGCATGCCACGCTGGCGATAGGCCTGGCGGTTCTGGTTCAGAGTAGCCTCGACCACGGCCGGATCAGAATTCACCCCCATCCGCCGCGCTTCTTGCAGCAGCAAGTACCAGCTCGGCAGATCGAGTTCCGACGTTGCAGCACCGCCCAGAGGGAAACGCCAGTTCAGCCCCAGCAGGTCAAGCCATTCGGTGTAGCGCATGGCCCGGCTCCGCTCGCCCCGGGAGATCTCCCCCCCGGTGTAGACCGCCCAGACCCCCTTGCCGGGATCCGGCTGCATCAGCGTTTGCAGCGCCGACCCACCAAGCCAGCTAATAAGGATGAGGCTGGCGAAAATCGCGAGCAGTTTCTTCATGTGCTTGCGAAAGAACTTCATCATGGCGACCTAACTCCTTTGTCCGTCCGCATTTAAGCGTCTACAGGCAGAGCCCCGCATCATAGCACGTCCGTCCACAAACGCAACCACCCCTCTGCAAAACCGGCGGAAAGCCAGCCCGCCATTTGACACCACCGTCGGGACTTGATAACTCCCAACGCCCTCTCCGTGCCCTCGACCAACCCCCGGACGGACTGGAGCACGGTACAGAGAGGCGCCGATAATGGCCGGGGGGACCCGCACCTGACGCGTTCCCCTGACGCAATCTAAGGAATGCACGAAGTGGCCAAGAAAGCGCAACCTAATGTCAAATCGCTGGTTATAGTCGAGTCCCCGGCTAAAGCCAAGACCATAAACAAGTACCTGGGCCGCGGCTTCGTGGTCAAGGCCTGCGTCGGCCACGTCCGCGACCTGCCTGATCGAGAGCTGGGCGTCGATCTGGAGCAGGATTTCGCGCCGACCTACGAGGTGAACGCCGACAAGCGGAAGATCATCCGTGCCTTGAGCAGCGCCGCAGCTGAGGCTGAAACCGTATACCTCGCCACTGACCGCGACCGCGAAGGCGAAGCCATCGCCTGGCATCTGGTGGAAGCCCTGGGGCTTAAACCGGAGCAGACTCAGCGGGTGGTGTTCAACGAGATCACCAAGTCCGCCATCCAGCAGGCCTTCGCGAACCCGCATGAGCTGGACATGGGCAGAGTCAACGCCCAGCAGGCCCGGCGCATCCTCGACCGAATCGCCGGATACCAGCTAAGCCCGCTGCTGTGGAACAAGATAGCCAAGGGGCTTTCCGCCGGGCGGGTCCAGTCGGTAACGGTTCGACTCATCGTCGAGCGAGAGTACGCCATCCGGGCATTCGTGCCTGAGGAATCCTGGATCATCCGGGGGGTATTCGCCACCGACTTGGCCCAGACCGCTCAACTGGCCAAGGATTGGGAACTCTTCCTGGAAGGCGGAGAGAACCTCGACTCCGGGCGAACGCGCAAGGAGCGCACCGCGTGGCTGAGTGCTCGGGAGTGCCTGCAGACTGAACTGGTGAAGTGGCGCGGCGCAAAGTTTGACGCCAAGTCCGCCGCTGAAGCTCGTACCGTCGCCGAAGCTTTGGGATTCGACTGCGCCGAGGTCGAAGAGCACGTGTGGGAGGAGTACGCCGCTAAAGGCATCAAGACCATCGACCTCAACGGCGTCACCGCCTCCTCACGGGCCCCGGAGTGTCGGGTCGCGGAGATGACCACCCGGCGCACCACCACTCGACCGTCGGCGCCGTTTACGACCGCAACCCTCCAGCAGGCAGCCTCCTCGTCCCTGCGTCTGAGCGTTTCCCGCACCATGGGTGTCGCCCAGGCCCTCTATCAGGGCGTGGACCTGGGAGACGAGGATGGCCCGGTCGCGCTCATCACCTACATGCGAACCGATTCCACGAACCTGAGCAAAGAGGCGGTCGGGGCGGCCCGCGAGTTTATCGCCGCCGAGTACGGTGGCACATACGTACCCCCGAAACCCAACGTCTACGGCAAAGAAAGCAAACGGGCTCAGGAAGCCCACGAAGCCATTCGACCGACCGACGTTACCCGTCGACCCGAGGATCTCAAGGGCAAGCTGCGTCCGGAGCAGCACCGGTTGTACGAGTTGATCTGGCGGCGTTTCGTCGCCTGCCAGATGACCCCGGCGAAATGGGACAGTACGACTCTGCTCATCAACGCCGACACCGACCAGGGCGAAGCCACCTTCAAAGCCACCGGGCGACGCCTGGTCTTCGACGGTTTCCAGCGGGTCAGCGCCAAACCGGCTGGCGATGACCTGGTGCTCCCCGAACTGGCCAAGGAACAGCAGGTCGGGGTCATGCAGGTCGATCCCCAGCAGCAGTTCACCTCACCGCCGCCGAGATTCACCGAAGCCTCGCTGGTGCAGGTTCTCAAGGCTGAGGGCATCGGCCGACCGAGCACCTACGCCTCGATCATCCAGAACATCCAGGATCGCGGATACGTCGAGCAGCTCGACCGCAGGCTCTACGCCACCGACAAGGGCATCATCGTCACCGAGAAACTGGTCGAGCATTTCCCCAAGATCCTGGATGTCAAGTTCACCTCCCACATGGAGGAGGAGCTGGACAAAGTCGAGGAAGCCCACCTCGAATGGACGGATGTGCTCCACGAGTTCTACAAACCGTTCAAGGAATCGCTCGAGCGGGCGTTCCAGGAAATGCAGCCGGCCCGCTCCGAGCCCAGCGAATTCAAGTGCCCGCAGTGCGAAAAGGAAATGGTCTATCGCTGGGCGCGCACCGGACGGTTCCTCTCCTGCACCGGATACCCCGAGTGCAAAGGAAGCTTCAACATCGATCGAGAGGGTAAACCGGTTATCGCCGCCAAGGTCGATGTGGCCTGCGAGCAGTGTGGCAAGGACATGCTCCTGCGCCAGTCGCGACATGGCCCTTTCCTGGGGTGCAGCGGGTACCCGGAGTGTAGCCACACCATACCCTGTGATCAGCAAGGGGCGCCCCTGCGCCTGGTCAAGGACGAGGAGCTCGAGCAGCCGTGCGACGACTGCGGCGAGGGCACCATGAAGGTGAAGCGTTCCGGAGTACGCTCGTTCCTCGGGTGCGCCCGGTACCCCAAGTGCAAGCACACCGTCCCCCTGCCGGAAGGGGTGCGCGTCGAACGCAAGATCCAACCCGTGCGCGAAACCGGACTGAGCTGCGAACTCTGCGGACATGCCCTGCACATCAAGAAGGGACGCCGCGGCGATTTCATCGCCTGCAGCGGTTTCCCCAAGTGCCGCAACACCTTCCCGGCGGAAAAGCTGGACGAGTTGCGGGCCATCGTCGCCGCGGGCGGGTCGATGCAGGAAGCGCTGGGCAAGAACGGTAGCAAGAGGAAAGTCGCCCCCGGAACGATGGCCAGGAAGACCGGCGCAGCCATTCCGAAGACGCCGGATGGCAAGATCGATTTTGAGGCGCTGGGCCCACCCCCCGAGGGGTTCGCCTGGACCCGCACCGGAAAACCCGTCGTCGAAGTCCTTCCCGAAGACACGCTATCGTGTCCGGATTGCGGCGAGGAAATGACTATGAAGCGCGGGCGCTTCGGGCCGTTCTTCAGTTGCAGTGGGTATCCAAAGTGCAAGCGCTCAGTCAATCTGCGCGGCGAAGCCAAGAAGCAGGCCGAGATTCAGATGCCCGCACCAGAGAAACCAAAACCGATCCCCACCGAAATCGAATGCACCGAATGCGGCGGGAAGATGCTCATTCGCACCGGCCGCTCAGGACAATTCCTCGGGTGTGGTAACTTCCCCAAGTGCAAGACCACCCAGCCGTTGCCCAACGGCATGACCATCCCGGCGGAAACCACCGCTGAGTAGACCCGTCCCCAACCGTCAGATCATACTATCTCCAGGGTGACTGCGCCGATCAACGAGCCGCGGGCTTCAGTCCGCGCGGCCACTCGAACGCGAGCACCAAAACGATCGGGAATCGGGCAATCGGCACAACTGAACCGGATCTGGTATAAGCCCCCACCCTTTGCGTAAAGGATGGGCCACCCGCGCTTCACGAGGGCTATGACACTTGAGGGGCAGTCCCCCACCCCTGGAAGGGATGGGGCACCCGCACGCCGGATACACGCTTCGATTGGCTTGAGAACGCTCTAGTCGACGTTGATAACCGAGTTGAACTCTCCGAACTCGTTGGTCTCGGCGACCGGATTGGCGGCGTCATGCGCCCAGTAGTCGTCCACCACCAGCCGATACCGATAACGTCCCGCGGGGAGTTGCAGCGTGGCCTCAAAGTCCCCGTTTCCGTCCCGGTGCAGCGGGGTACTGCTGGGCCGCCAGTCATTGAAGTCGCCAGCCACCTCAACCCGCGTCGCGTCCGGTCGATGGCAGCGGAACACGACCCCCGCCGGGGTCTGTTGGGTGCCGTAGATCCGGGTGATCTTCTCGTCGACCTGCTCCGGTGTACTGGCCGCGGCTGGTGCTGATGGCTGCTTGCGGTCACCGACCAAGGTGGTGGTGGTGGCGAGCAAACGCTCCGCCTCTGCCGCCATCTCCTCCGCACGCTTGAGAATCGCCTCGGTCGGAGCCGCCTCCGGAACCGTGGCCAACGGACTGACCACCTTCTCTACCGCAGCGACCGTCTCGGCCGGAGCAGAGTTCTCGCTCTCGATAACCTCGCGAGCGAGCTTCTGGAAATCGCGCGCGCCCATGCTGCTGGGGGCGAACTCGGTGATTGGTCGCCCGAAGCTGGCACCTTCTTTCAGCTTCGTGTTGAAGTTGATGATGGTCCGGAAGACGAGCGAGTCAAAACGCTCGCGCAATTCCGCGAGAATCTCCCGGGCCAGCTTGGTGCGCACATCGTACTGATTCGCGAGCACGCGGGCGTTACGCCGGGCGCTGCTGTCGGGCAACTCCTCCAGCGTACGCAGCTGCTGCGCCAAACCGTGCAGCGAGAAGTACCCGGTATCCACCGGGATAATCACCTGCGTAGCCGCCGCCAGCGCAGCCCGGGTCAGCAAGCCCACGTGTGGCGGGCAGTCCAGCAGAGCGTAGTCGTACCGATCGCTTACGGGCGCAAGGACTTGCCCCACGGCGCGTTCGGCGTCGAGGTCTCCTCCCCGTTCCCTCTCGAACCGGGCCAAGTCCTGGCGCGACGGAGCCAAATCCAGATTCGGCGTGATCTGCCACACGATCGACTCGATCCCGATCGGTTCCGAGGTACCCACCGTGCGTAGGCAGTCGTGGACACTTAGATCAATCTGCTGGTCGGGCACGGCCATTCCCACCCCGCTGTGGCCCTGCGGATCCAGGTCCACAAGCAGGACCCGGCGTCCCTCGCGCGCCAGCGTAGCGGCCAAGTTGATGGCCACGGTGGTCTTCCCGCACCCGCCCTTCTGATTGGTGATAGCTAGAATCTTCATTCCGGGACCCTTTGCGTCCGCTGGAGGCGAACATGGAGGATTGGCTGTGGGCAGGTCCTCGCCTCCATGCACCCGCCCATAACAGCACTGCTACGGCATATACTGTTTCTGTTATCGGTCCTTCAGTACTGATAGCTTGACTAGAATCGCCAGGTTATCGGCCCCTGGCGCGACCCTGGCGAACGAAGGCGGACCAGTGGGGGCCGAACGTACGGGTCCGCGAGACTGGTGAACTTGGCGACTCCAGCCCCAATGGGCATTCCAGGGCAACTAAACTGGACCGACACGCCCTTTTTTGTCATCAATTCGGACGTGGCCTCGGTCGATGCACGGGGTGCGTAGGACGATAAAATCGGGGGCGACGGGGCCCGCCAGATTCGCCTGCGGCAAGACGCCTTCGTATACGGAGCTGAGAGATGGGCAGGCGATACGCGCCACTGGCGACCAAGGCGCTCGTTGCGGCGTTTCTGGCTTGTACACCCGCGTGGTGCGGATGTCAGGGCTTCTGGGAACAGCCGAACGCGAACGCCACACCAGCCAGCTTTCGAGTCGAGAACGCAGCCTCCAGTTTCGTGGAGGTGACCATCTCAGCCGCCAACCCCGACGCAGAGGACTCTCCGGCGGAAACCGCCAGGCAAACTAACGGGACAGACCCCGGCTCGAACGGCTCGGATCCTGCGGCGGAGAGAGAACTCCCGAATACCGAAGCCGCCCAAGACGAAACGGCCACGACCGACTCCGACACGAACGCCGGATTCGAGATCGGCGACTCCTCCGGGACCAATTCAAATGGATTCACCATCGGGGCAGACAACTCTGCGCCACCGAAGGACGATACCGCCATCCTCGCCAAGACGGCGCAGGCGGCCCTCAAGACGGTCGTGGCGGAGCGGGTCGTGCGGGTCTCCCCCCAGGAATCCTCTGAAGGATCCCTGAGCTGCGCTCAGGAGATCGTAGTATCCGCAACGCTGGACGGCACACCGACCACGAAGGTGCTCCTGGTGGGGGATGGAACCGGCACGGTGGGATTCGATGAAGGCAGCGTGGGCCTCGAGGGCGAACGCCTGCTCATCGCCAACCAGCACTTCGAGTGCGGCGATACGCTGGTCGTGCGGATCGAGGATTCCGCCACCGGCGAGATCACCGTGTACGCCGAGGGAGTCCCCGTTCCCGCAGCCGAATTCGGCACCAGCGTTACCACCGAGGCGGACGCCGAACTGATCGAGTTCCGGGTCAGCAATAGGACGGCGAGCTTCGTCGAACTCCAACTGTCCGACAAACCCATCACCGACGCCGGCGAGGACGAAGAGACCGAGGACTCCGCCGCCGGAGCCAGCAATGCCATCAAAGTCCGCGTCCCCTCCGGAGCCCTGACCACCGGCGTGGTCCCCTGCGAACCGCAGATCATCCTCCTGGGAGCGATCGTGCTGCCCGCAATCGATCTGGGCTCAGCAGATGAGTTCAACCACGCGGTGCTCACTGGCGATGGGACCGGGACCATCGACTTCGACCAGAACTCCGTGGGTACCGAAGCCTATCAGCGCCTGCTGCTCCAGGGCACGCACTACGAGTGCGGCGACATCATCGAGATAGAGTTCACCAGCGACGGTGATCCCGCCGGAGAAACGCCCAGCGTTGGCCAAGCCGGCGTATCGGTCACCACATAGCACCCCCCGCAAGAGCGTTGGGAGAGAGATCGCGAGGCCGGCCCTGGAAACAGGCGTCGGCCTCTGCGTTGCGCCACCCTCCCGCTGCCCGCGTCCCCCCCCCGGGTACATGACAATTCAGGCTGGCTGATGCGGCCCACCGCGCATCCATGTTGCCAACGCCTTGAGAAGCCCCAACGGTGCGTCATAGGTCAGCCCAGGGCAACGCCCTGGGTTCTCGTGAGCGAGACAGACACAAGCCCTGAAAGGGCGGGATAGCCTTAGTGCGCCCTCTCAGGGCTAATGTTGCTTCGGACATTCCGTCCCAGGGCGTTGCCCTGGGCTGTCATAGTGCGCCCTTTCAGGGCGAAAAGGATCGTCCAGACGCGGCGATGATCGCTCGGAGACAATCGCTCGACGACAGAACACTCGAAAGCTCGCCCATACCGTCACGCCCCATTCGCCCCCCGACACCTCCCTGACTCCGCCGCCGCCCGGCCTTGTGGACACGATCAGCCGAAATCTGTACATTCCGACT
>JAAEQG010000276.1 GCA_024231775.1 bacterium | reverse complement strand
GCCAGCAGCGAAGCCTCGGAGTTGGAGGGGCTGCGCCAACGGCTTCCGCAAAGCCCGACCGCAGTGCTTGAGCAGGCGCTCCGCAGGCTGGAGCGATAGGTGCGAAAGCTCAACCGCGACGAGCTTCCGCAAGCCGTTGAGGATTATCTCGGGCAGTGTCGGGGCAGGATTCAGGCAGCTGAGGATGAGGCGGCTGTTGCCGGTAGGTGCTGGAAGAACAGGCGTCGCGCTGACTTTCAGATTGTCCGGGAGACTCTTCGGCAGATGGCATCGGGCATCGAGCGCTGCATGTACTGCGAGGATAGTGAAGGCACCGACATCGAGCACTTCTGGCCGAAGTCGCGATACCCCAGGCGCGCCTTCGACTGGGAGAACTACCTGCTTGCCTGCTCTGCGTGTAACAGCAATCACAAGCGCACCAGGTTCCCGCTCGACGCCAACCACCAGCCACTGCTCATAGACCCAACCGTGGACGAACCTCAGGATCATCTCGTCCTGTCCCCCACCACCGGCAAATTCGTAGGCCGGACCGAGAAGGGATCACAGAGCATTGACGTCTACGGGCTCGACCGAGAGGTACTCGTACGCACTCGAGCGAGTGCCTGGGTGATCATCCAGGTCCATCTCGAGGCGTACGCAGAGGCGGTAGCGAGGGGTGAGGGCGAATACGCCACAAGAATCGCCGCGGTTTTCCGCGAGCTGCCGCAGTCAGGCGTCCTCGTCGAGCTACTCGCTGTAGCTCGTACCGCCGGGGCCTCACGCTACATTCGCGAGAGCAGCCTGAAGGCCATCGCGACCCATCCGGAAATCGCGTCATGGCTCAGCTGAGAACGGTTACGGCGCTCGACGAGGAAACCACTCCTGGCTTGACCGTGGGGAGAGTAGGGTCTTGACGCGGGGGCGGAAGCGGGTCATCATGAAACCATGAAAGTCGAGACCACCATCGCCTTACCCATGGAGCTCCTTCGAGTCGTCGATGCCTGTTCGGCGGACTTCGGCGGACGCTCTCGGTTCATTGAGGCCGCGCTTCGGGCCTTCGTCGGTGGTCCTTCGGAGGCGGAAGTCGAAGCCCGCGATCTGGAGATCATCAACCGGCACGCCGACGAGCTTAACGAAGAAGCGGCGGACGCCCTTGAGCTCCAAGTCCCCTTGTGAGACGCGGCGACCTCTTCCGGGTCCTCAAGCCTTCCTCCCGGGACCCCAAGAGGTCGAGGGTGATGGTCGTGGTCAGCCGACAGACTCTGATCGACTCTCGCTTCTCGACGGTTGTTTGTGGGCCGGTCTATTCCGCCTACCACGCCCTGGCGACCCAGGTCTTGATCGGCATTGAGGAGGGGCTGAAGCACGACAGCAGCATCCACTGCGACGAGCTTATGAGCCTGCCGAAGTCCATGCTGACGAATTACGTCGGGAGTCTCTCAGCCAGCAAGATGAGGACCCTTGACCAAGCGTTGCTGCGGGCGCTGGCCCTTCCGGGAGCCAAGTCAGGAAAAGGCTGAGGGCGCACCACCATGGTTGGCACTCAGTGTTCCCGGCAGGCAGGATGCCTGCCCCACAATGCCTCGTCATGGGATTCACTGGGTTTGGCGAGCGAGCTCCTTCCCACCCCCACCCAGATCCTTCGACTCCGCACCGAAGGGGCTTCGCCCGGGCTTCGCCCCTCGGGTACGTGCGGGG
>JAAEQG010000275.1 GCA_024231775.1 bacterium | reverse complement strand
GGCGAAAAAGCGCCCATGCCCGTATGGCTGCTGCCCTGCAACTCTAGCACCAATTCTTCCACCTGCTCCACCATCATCCCCTGCCACGGCGTGAAGCGAAACACGACCGCCGCTTCGGGACCCAAGTAGCATCCTTCGAGCCAGACATCTACGCGGCCCGTCGTTTCCTCCACCCGTTGAGTGATAAAGCTCGACGGGATCACAATTGTCGCGTCGGTCTCCAGTTCCGCCACCGGCAGCGCGTAAAAGTAGAGCGTCGTTCCAACCGCCGAAAAGGGCCGCTCCACCACCTCGACCGGGAGCGGGGCGTCATCCTCCACCCAACCCACCAGGTAGACCCCTGGCTCAAGGACTCCCACAGGCGTGCCAGGCCCACCATAAGCGTAGGGAAAGATTGCCTGGAGAAACTGGTGACGCCGGTACAAGGTGCGATCCTCCCAGTAATTCCCCGGCCCCATGATCCGCTCCGGAATGTTATAGCCATACACAGAGGAAGACCATGACTTTGGTGTCACCACACTGCCGGCGCTGTGGAGCAGGAGGTCGATGGATGCTTGTTCGCCAGCCTCCAGATCGTCCAGGCGCTGCTCGTCGCCGCCCATCAGGAGGACAGCGCCCTGCAAAGGCGTCCCACCGTTGCGGATGCTGCCCTCCAACCGCAGCACGCCCGCGCCGCTCAAGCCCAACCGCAGATCGGTCTCAATGCCCGGCGCGTCCACGTAGCCTTCGGCGACAAAGGGCTGGATGCCGCCCACGTCCACCCGCACATCGGTCAGCGTCAGACCATCCGCCTCCTCGACGACGTGCAACGGCTGCCTGCCCGGCCCACTGCCCCGGTCATTGGGAATTTCACGCACCCCTGCCCCGGC
>JAAEQG010000274.1 GCA_024231775.1 bacterium | reverse complement strand
GCCGGGGCAGGTACGTTTGCAGGGGTTTTAGGGACTCGGAAAATTTAAATCGTCCCAAGATCGCCTGAAGCTGGACGCGAGATGGGACGATTTAATTTTTCCGAGTCCCTTAGTTCAAGTGCGTACAACTGGAAGCCGAGAAATGCCCGGGGCCGCCCAATACAAAGGGGGTTCTGCTGGTCCTTGATTCCCCATATACGGGGTCTGTGTACTCCACCACAAACTCGATTAGATCACCGCCAGAACTCCACCCAGATAATAAGAAACACCATTCCATGGGGCCCAGGATCTGGAGGACTTCGGTCATTCCGCTCGGCGGATTTTCGACGATGATTTCGTTACCGTCCTCGCCGGGGTAGCTAAGAGTTTCCAGGGTCACCCCGTCTGTGTAGGTCAGGGTGAAATCCAGCCGGTGGTAATGCCCAGTCGCTCTTCCCGAATCGCCAGAGAAGGCGAGCATGAATGTGCCGTCGTTGGTCTGGTTGTCAATCCGCGACAGATAGGCGTAGATCGGTTCCGAGGTGGGCGATACGACGGCGGCCACTCCAGCGTTCTGGGTCTCATGATCCGGAGCCCCCACGAGTTCGAAGACGTTTCCTTGGTACCGGCCGTAAGGACCCAGCTCGAGCTCGACCTCAGTGCCCACGCTCGCGCCGGTGTACTGGTCGACCACTCCTATCCGGAGCTCGCAGGGCTCCGGGCTTGGGTTTACGAAACCCACGTTGCTGCGCACGCCCCTGGGACCCAGCAGGTTGGCGGCACCGACCAGGACAGAGTCCTCGAGGGCTTCGTCGAGTGTGAGGCCCGGGACACCCTGGCCAAAAGTGCCGGTTTCCGGATCGCCGGTGTAGGTCCGGGAGCGTACCTCGAATTTGCCAGTACTACGCAGCCGCAACGCCCCGGCCCCGTATTCCCCGAGCAGCGAGCCCACGACGTCCACGATTTCGAGAATTGAAAGCGCTGGCACGTCAACCGTCGCCTCGAGCGGCGTCGTACTGCCCGCAGCATCCGGCAGGAAGGCAATCGTCACCGCAATTTCACGGTCACTGACCTGACTGTTGATCCACAGATCGGTGGCCCAATCTGATCCGAATCGGCCGGTGTTGGAGGCCGCAACCGGTATCCAGCGTTCCTCCTCGGCGCTGACCGACGCCGGGCTCAGCAGACAAAAACCAACAATGGCAAGAACGAGAAAGGAGATATTCCAACGCATCTTTTTCCTCCGGAGTTCAGGGTTCAAGAACAGGGCATCCACTCATCGGCTATGATTATGAACCAGGATTCCCAGCATTGCCAGAGAGTTGCAGTGACCATGATCACAGCCGGTCTCCAGTAAGGGACACTGTTCTTCCGGCCAGGGTGGCAGTCGACCTATCCTGCCTGTCAGCTGCCCCGCCCTCCCCCCTGCCCTCCCCGCCCCTGCCTCACCGGGTTCGTGTAGACTGGGGGCGAGGTGGCAACCATGGCCCAGGGTCGGCCGGACATACCGATGGAAGTATCTCGGCAAGTGCGCGAGGAGAGCGGGCACAAGTGCGCGGTCTGTGGTGAATCCGATCCGCTGGAGATGGCCCACATTATCCCGTGGGCCAAAAGCCATGACCACCAACCCGGGAATCTCGTCTGCCTGTGCAGCAACTGCCACGGCCGCGCCGACAAGGACCCCAAGAAGTGGGGCGCAAAGGTCCTGCGCTGGTACAAGGAGCATCCGTGGGTACACCACAAGGGGCGCGAACAGCCGCCGCAAGAGGCCGTGGTCGATGCCCGGCCGGCCGGCCCGCGACACAACCTGCCCTTTGCCTCGCTGGGCCGCCTGTTCAAGGGCCGCGACAAAGTGCTGGACGCACTGGGGGCCGGTGTTGGCGTGGCCGAGGCGATTGCCATCGTCCAACCGGTGGCCGTCTCCGGGCTCGGTGGCATCGGCAAGAGCCGCCTCGCCGTGGAGTACGGCTGGCGATGTGTGGCAGACGGCCGCACCGTGCTGTGGGTCACCGCGGACG